>JBDRSZ010000036.1:0-2721 GCA_043824415.1 bacterium
TCTCTTCTGTTCGCTAAATTTTGTTTGTATTATTATATGGAATTTATTATACTTTGCTCGTGCATTACTGCATATCCTCGGTTCAATAATTAAGTGCATCACATAGGATTACACGTTTTAGAGTGTTATCTTAGGTGGTATGGAAAAGAAGACATATTCTCATTTGACAATCGATGAACGGGACCAGCATGACATTTCCCCTCTAATGTATCGTTAAATTTGCCCAAATCCAATTTATCATTAAGGAATGTGTTCGATGGATTCGAATAGAACGGTTTGTGTACGGTTTGCTCCGAGTCCTACGGGAGCTCTCCACGTGGGCGGAGCGCGAACAGCCTTGTTCAATTTCTTGTTCGCACGTCATACCGGAGGGCAGTTTCTCCTTCGAATTGAAGATACGGATGTATCCCGTTCGCAGGAGGAATTGACGGAGCAAATCCTGCGCAGCCTTCGCTGGCTCGGATTGAGCTGGGACGGAGAACCGTTTCATCAGTCCACACGGAAAGAAAGGCATATAGAAATCTGCCGTGATCTTCTTGAAAAAGGTTCGGCATATCCATGTTTTTGTGGAGCGGAGACGCTGCAGGAAAAACGTGAAAAATCCATCAAAGAGACGGGGGAGTACAAATACGACAGGATGTGCCGGGCGATTCCTTTGGAAGAATCGCATGGACGGATCAGAAATGGGGAGGCTCGTACCCTCAGATTCAAGGTTCCCGAAGGAGAGACGACGTTTGAGGATGGTGTGCGCGGAACGGTGTCTGTCGACCACACGCAGATTGATGATTTCATTCTGCTGAGAACAGACGGAACGCCGGTCTATCAGGTGGCTGTGGTCGTGGACGATCATGACATGGGGATCACGCATGTGATTCGTGGGGATGACCATCTGTCGAATACGCCCAAGCAGATTTTAATCTACCAGGCGATGGAGTGGGATTTACCCTCGTTCGCCCATGTGCCGATGATTCTCGGTCAAGACAAGAAAAGGCTTTCCAAACGGCATGGGGCGACGTCGGTCGAAGAGTATCAAGATGCGGGGTATCTTCCAGAAGCACTCGTCAATTTTCTCGCTCTTTTGAGCTGGTCACCGGGGGATGACCGAGAAATCATGACGATGAACGAGATGATCGATGCATTCTCTCTGAATCGGATATCCAAGAATCCGGCTGTGTTCGAGGAGACGAAGCTGGTGTGGATGAACGCCCAGTACATCATGGGCAAGTCGGAAGCAGAACTCCTGAAAGTTCTAATGCCGTTTATCGTTGAGGCGGATTTGGCCGATGAGGCTTTCATTCAAGAGAAGAAGGATTATCTTTTATCTTGCATCCGCTTGATGCGTGAGCGGATGAAGACGCTGAAGGATTTTGTTGAGAATGGTTGCTATTATTTTATGGACCCGCCTAAGTACGATGAAAATGCCGTTCAAAAGATATGGAAGAAAGAAGGGATTCTCAATCGCTTGAAAACCTTTGTTGAAGAGCTGGAACGGTGTTCGGATTGGTCGATTCAAGCGTTGGAATCCGTCATCGAGGGAATGGCGGAGCGGCTGGAGCTTGGCTTGGGAAAGATTCTCCAGCCAGCGCGTCTGGCTGTGACGGGCTCTGCGGCGAGTCCGGGGATGTTCGAGTTGATGGAGGTATTGGGGAAAGAGTCGACGCTTAGAAGATTGAAAAAGGCGATTGCGTATATCGAATGGATGGATAAGGAAAAAGCTTAAGCATCTTGGAACTCCATCATTTGATCACAGTATAATTGGATAGTATAAAAAGAGAGTCCTCACATGAGGAAGAATATCATAAATCTATTTGTCGTTTTATTCACAGCTTTCTTTTCGGGTGAAGTATATTTTTCTTCCGGAATCCTTCTTTCATCAGAGAATATACAAGCATATCCATTCGCTTCGTTAAGTATAATGCCCATGGGAAACAGTGGGCTGTTAGCCAGGGGATGTGTTAGAAATCCCGAGAAACAGACCCTTGTCCGAAATAACGAAATATATACTATACGTAGCGTTATAAAATATTTTATCTCGTTTCATCCCAAGAATGACATCACTTCGTATTCAGATCACAACGATCTTGTGTTTAATCGTCCTCTCATTCAATTTAAATTCCCGTTGAGCGAGCACACCGAAGAAGGGTAGCTGTCCTTAAATTCTCACTTCCATTGATTTAATCAACACAAATCATTCCACTCCCGGGCAATGTAGAATTTCAACTCGAGAGTGGAAGGATAAAGTAGAAGTGCGTCTGTATGGGCACTCCTCGCCTTCAGTGAGTCATCTTGTACGAATAGCCCATACAGGTATAACGGGTCTCCATTCTCAAAGAGTGAAAATCATGGGGATGGAATAGTCCGAAGAAAGGAGGACAGGACCATGTCAAATGTACTCATGTGGGTTTTAATCATCCTTTTTGGAGGATCTTTAAGTGGCCTTTTGGTATACAGCTTCTATTTGGGATTTACATCAAAAAATAAATCCATACCAGAGGACGTAAAAGAGAGCTCTTTAAAAGGAACGGGTAAGCAAGTCAAGACAAAATTTGTGGGTCGTGCATGAAAAGATCTGCCAATCGGAGAGATCCGCTACAAACAAATCCATCATAGATGAAGGAGGAAATACAGATGATTAAAAAAATAGGTAGCGTACCAAAATTGTGTTGCTGATCGGTCATTTTTTTCATGGAATAATTATTTGAAATTCTTATTATTAGAATG
>JBDRSZ010000037.1:0-3821 GCA_043824415.1 bacterium
TACCCAATAATATTTAGTTGACGTGACACTAGAAGAGATCGAGCGACAATTGCTAATAGACCACAATGTGGATATTTCAGAAAATAGTTTTGTTCGTGGTGTGTACCACGGTGAATTAATTCGTTTTTCGTATGGTATCTATGGTCCGCTCAAAGACAGCAAGCCGGCTCAATACCAAGAAAAAGAGATTGCATTTCTTGAAGAGAAATTGAAAAACTGTGAGCAGCATTGCATCGAATCTATTAAACATTTAACAAAAGCACGAAAGAAGCAAGTGATCCTATTTTTAGATAATGCCGATCAACGATCTGATTCAGTACAACAACAGTTATTTATAATAGCCCAAGGGATGGCATCACAATGGCCTGTAACAGTATTTCTTGCACTCAGACCAGAAACATTCCATAGGTCAAAGAAAAAAGGAAGCATGAGTGCATATCATCTGAAAGCTTTTACGATTGCCCCTCCTCGTGCTGATCTTGTCCTTAAAAAAAGACTATCTTTTGGTTTGGAAATCACAAGAGGTAACTTACCATCTTCGGTTTTACCATCCGGAGTTCATGTAGATTTGGAAAAGGTAGGCATATTTCTCACAATTGTAAAGGATACATTGGATAAATCAGATGATCTCCTTGAGGCTATTGATAATCTATCTGGAGGTAATATAAGGGTGGCATTGGACTTTATAAAAAGATTAGTTAGTAGTGGTCATATCGATACACGTAAGATTCTAGATATATATAATAAATCTGGATCTTACATCGTGGGATTACATGAATTTTTACGGTCTATTATTTATGGTGATACTGCTTACTACGACCCAAATACTTCTCCAGTTTTCAATCTTTTTGATCTTATGAGTCCAGATCACAAAGAACATTTTCTCTGTTTGATCATTCTTCAGCGAATCGACTCAGAAGGTAAGCGATCTCGAAGTCATGGCTTTGTTGAGATTGGAATCCTTTATGATTTTCTTCAAGGACTTGGTTTCCCAGTTCCTCAGATTGATCACTCTATTTGTAATCTAATAGCAGCGAAATTATTAGAGACAGCAGGTCGCTTACAGCCAGTCGAAGGAGATGTGGGAGATTCTGCTGTACGGATAACGACTATAGGAGCTTACCATTTATACCGCTTACCTTGCATGTTTGTTTATTATGATGCAATTGCTACCGATCTTACCATTTTGGATGAATCAGTTCGATCGGTTGTAACAGAGGTCTCCGATATAAGTGATCGTCTAGAAAGGGGTACCATAATTCTAGCCTACTTGGATTCGTGCAATACCGATGTTCCAGAAAAAATCTCTGGACTTGATTGGAAAACGTTGAAAAAAACAACTGAGGATAATATTAATGAAATAAGAAGGAAAATAGGTTTTTGAAAATGAAATCGAAAATCATGCTAAAACAGGCTGGTAATTTTTAATAAAAATGGAATATTTAGAATTTCATTGTCGATCAGAGGTTCCTGCCTCTGCTGTAGGGCGTTTTATGTCGCGGGGGCAGAGCCCCTGCGGGGTCTGAAATCGGGACATATCGGACCTAAATTATAAATGGGAAGGATAATGATCACTCATTTTCTCAAATCTCTCGGGATGAAATTTGCCAAGAATTATCCGGATCTGACGATCAAGCCTTTTCTGAATCGGCAATTGAAGGGCATCGGAGAAGTACGGACGGTCGTGCTGGAATCGGAGAACCGTAAAATCTCTATTACGCTGTCGTTGAAGGGGGAGGAGGAAGAAGTGTTGATTGAGATGAGAGATTACATCGTTTCGGATAAAGAGGGGAGAGTGTCCATTCAATTCGGCGGGTTTGCGTCGAATCGGGAGTGGGTCGAAGCGGCTGCGAATCGGTATTTGAAAGACAGGGAATTCGTCTTGCCCGAAGGATTGGGGTATATTCGGGATATCTTGTCATAAATAAGATTCCTTCCGGTCGAAAGTGCGGAAGCTCGTGTTTAACACGGAAGTCGCCGCGCTCGTCCGGGCGAAGAAGGATTTCGACCTGCTCGTCCTGCCGGGTGTGGGACACGCCATCGGCGGCGATTACGGCGTTCGAAAATGGAGGGATTTCTTTGTCGAGCATCTGCTGGGCGTCTATCCGCCGGATTGGAATACGATTCAAGAGTAAGGATTGGGCTGTTTTTCGTGTTTCATATGTATACTCAGAACTACAAACTCATTTCGAGGATTACCTATCGATCCATTTTCAAATGTACTTCACAAATCATGGATGAGGAAAGGAGATGTGCCATGGGAAACCGAGATTCGCCCACAGCGAAAGATCATTGATCTTTAACTCGAGTAATGGATTCAAAAAGGAAGGAGCAGTATCATGAGAACGAAAAAATCAATCCGTTATATCATGTTGGTCGCTTTTATCGCGTTTTTTGTATTCCCCCTATTCGCACAAAAAACGTCCATCCGAATCGACGGCCAGGATATTAAAGATCGGATTACACTGATGTCCGTGGATAAGCAAATGGGCAGGATGACATTGACTGCCGAGTTTCACCAGCTTCATGAATGGGCCGCGAACCAATTCAAGTCCTGGGGACTCGAGCCCGCCGGTGACAACGGAACCTATTTTGGGGCGGTTCCTATTACGGGAAACAGGGGGACGTTTGCGTTTACATACGGAACGCCCAAGCTGACGATCGACAATCGAGAGTTCTTTATCAAATTCGGTGACTTTTCCATCGATCATCGTTCGACAACGGCAAAAGCATTGAAGGGGAATGTCGTTTTTATCGGCTATGGAATTTCAGCGCCTGCAAAGGGACTGGACGAGTATGACGGGGTTGATGTCAGCGGAAAATTTGTGTTTGCGTTTAAAGGGGATCCTAAAGATGCAAAAGCGGCGAGAGGCTTTTTTGGGTCGGGCGGAGATGAGCAGGAGGAGAAAAGTCAGGACGACTGGACTGTCGAATCGAAGGACAGCACAAAAGTCATGACCGCATACGAGAAAGGCGCTGCGGGCATTATCCTGTACAATACTGAGCGTGATTCCGATCAGATGTTTCGGTTCCGGAGAGAACCGGTGTATGCGTCTCCTTTTACGCGCGATTTCATGGTTGTCTCGGATGTGAGCGAACGTGTCTTCCAGTGGATGTTCTGGAAGGACCCGCAGGAATCGGACCGTGCGTTCAGCCGGAGGATGTCCGACATGCGTCTGGAGATTAAAAAGAAAAAGGCTCAATCGTTCAAGACCGGTGTGAATGTCGTTGTTAAGGGTTTCGATAAAACCGATTTGTACGGTGAGCCGTTCGGCAAAAATATGTGCCGGAATGTCCTTGCGAAGATTACAGGATCCGATCCTGTTCTGAAGGATGAGTACATCGTTTTGGGCGGTCATTTCGATCATTTGGGTGTGAGGAACGGGCAGGTGTTGAACGGCGCCGACGACGATGCTTCCGGCAGCGCTGTCGTGATGGAAGTCGCTCGTTTGATGGGCACGCATAAAATCAAACCGAAAAGGACGGTCATATTCGCTCTGTGGACTGGGGAAGAAATGGGCCTCATCGGTTCGCGTTACTGGGTAAATCATCCGACAGCCGGCGTCACGATGGATAAAACCGTCCTGAACTTCAACCTGGATATGGTCGGTTTGGGTGAATCGGTGGGTGCGCCCGGCGCGCTCAACTTTCCTTCGATATGGGAAATCCTTAAAAAAGATCAGGATAAGGATATCATCGATGCGGTCAATCCAAGCGAAGGAGGGCCAGGAGGGAGTGACCATTCAGGATTCATAGAACTGGGCATCGAATCGCTCGCTCTGATGACGAGGGGCGGCGGCGGTCATCCTGATTATCACGAC
>JBDRSZ010000038.1:0-17916 GCA_043824415.1 bacterium
TGAAGAGACGTATCGAACTCGTTACTCATGAATCACTAAGCCCTTATTTTAAACCTTATATCAATGAAGAAGTCGAATATGTCGTTTTCTGTCATTGAATACCTGCGGCACATTCTCGATGAAACGGAATACATTATCGATCAAGTCAAGAGTTTACACAAAGAAGAGTTTGTTCGGAACGGTACTCTGATAAGAGCTTTTGTGCGCAGTTTAGAGATCATCGGGGAAGCAACGAAAAAAATACCGGAAGATTTCAGACTCAGTTATCCTCAAATCGAATGGAAAGAAATGGCCGGTATGAGAGATCGATTGATCCACGATTATATGGGTGTAGACAATGATATCGTTTGGGATGTCGTCATAAATAAAATTCCGTACCTTTACGAGGAAATCAAGAAAATAATAGCTCATGAGTTAAAAAAAGGAGAAAGTCATGGAAAGAAGGACTAAGTTTAAGGCTGCTGCGATCTTCATTCTTTTACTGTTCACTTTTTCATTTGTGATCGCTCAGGAAGCAGCCCCAAAAGCCGAACTGCCGGTGCTGGTGACGTCGTGCGGACAGAGTCCGGGGCCGATGAAGATGAAGGTTTTCATGAGCAGGCTCAAAATGGATTACGAATACAATTTACAGGCATCCGCGGAAGATCTCATTGCTAAAAAGCAAGCCGGCACTCCGTTTAAATCGCTTATCATCGTCACGGGTGCCAGCCTGAAGGGCATGGGCGCTGCGGGTATCGACATCAGCGATGAATTGGACAGAGTTAAAAAATTGATCGCAGAAGCCAAGAAGCAGGGCATTAAAGTCATCGGCTCCCACATCGAAGGCATGGAGAGACGCTCACGAGGCGCATCGCCCGGGGATAACACGGATGAGCTCTCCATCGATGCCGTCTGTCCGGAGTCGTCGCTCCTCATCATCCGTAAGGACGGAAACGAAGATGGAAGGTTTACGGCGATCTCTACGGATAAGAAAATTCAGATGATCGAATTTGAGAAGAACATGGATTTGGAAAAGGTTCTGAAGAGTCTGTTCGCAAAATAGGAGTGCCGACCCTTGAGTATGTTTACGTATGCCGAGATCGTACTCGGCGTGATGGTGGCGGTTTATGTCGTCGCCAAGATACTGAAACTATCGACCGAATTATCGATGTTAGCCGCTGCCGTCGCGGGAGGTCTGGCAGGAGGATTCGGAATCCCTGCGCGACATATCGCGGAAGGGGCGATGACCTATCTCGACATCAACCTGATCTTTATCACGGCCACGCTTTTCATGAATATTTTAAAGGAGTCGGGAGGGATCGCGTTTGTCGTTCGGGGCATTCTGAAGGGATTCCACAAGTACCGAGCGCTTCTCTTGATTCTTCTCACTGTACTCCTTCTTGTTCCAGGCGCTCTGACGGGCGCGGGGAGCGTGACGGTGTTGATCACGGGCGGTATGGTAGCGGTCGTGTTGAAGTACATGGGAATCTCGAAAGTCAGGATCGCCGCAATCGTGTTCATCATCGCCGGCCTGAGCGCCGCGGCTCCGCCCGTGAGCCTGTGGGCCATGATGACCGCGGCCGGCGTGAATATGCCGTATGTGGGCTTCTTCTGGCCGCTTCTCGTTCCCTGTGTTGTCGCTGCGCTCATCACGATCTTTTTCCTCGGATGGAAGGGCGGTCGGACTGATATCGAGAAGGCCCTGGGAGAGCTTCCAGAACCCCCCGAAAAGATGAACTGGTTCAGGATTATCCTCCCCTTCTTCATATTCTTCGGACTGATGTTCATGGGCAGACGATGGCCCCATTCCACGCCCGTCATCGGACTGCCGCTGATGTTTCTGTGCGCGGCTCTTACGTCTTTCGTCCTGTCCCCGAAGAAAATCCACTTCCTTAAAATATCCCGCGATACGGTGGAGCAGCTCCTTCCCCTCATCGGGACGCTGACCTGCGCCGGCATCCTCGTTCAACTGATGACGCTGACTGGCGTGAGAGGGTTCTTGGCCGTGACGACTGTCACGCTGCCAATAACGGTCGTTTTTGCGAGCCTTTTTTTCGTCCTGCCCGTTTCCGAGGCGGTTCTCATGTGGGGCTCCGCGCCTGTCATCGGCGTCCCCCTCGTGCTGCTGTTCAACACGATCGGACTGAATCCCATCGTCGCTCTCGCTGGAATGAGTCTGATATGGCCCTTGGGAGACGCTCTTCCTCCGACGGCCATCATCGGGAGGCTGACTGTTGAAGTCGTAGGATGTAAAGAATCCTACGGAGATTTTCTGAAGCGCTGCATCATCCCGGCCGTCGTTATCGTTATTTTAGGAACGTTGATGGTCGTTTTCAGCAGTCGGCTGGGTTTTCTGACGGGTGTATAGGCAAAAAGTACTATGATGGGAGATGGTTTATGCATATTCTCATGATTATTATCTCGCTCATCTATTACGCGTTGGTCGCGTACACGGCGGGGCTCCTGATTACCAACATGATAAAGACCAAGGCTTGGGATAAGGAGCTCTTGTACATCATTGTTCTCATTCCGTTTTTATTGCGGTTGTTTCGATTGAAATGAGGCGATTGAATTATGGATAAAAACATTATTCGAAAGATCGTATTCGGTCTATTGGGGCTAATTCTGTTCGTCTTCTCGGGGATGAGTTTTTATAAAAGCCGGCGTCTGAAGGAGCCTGTTGTTCTGGGTCCGGGAGTGATGCAAGTCAAGAAGCTGAGCGATTATTTTTCCGGAGTCAAGGGCACATACAACGACTGCAACATCTATTTTTTTGAGGGCGAAGAGGAGGGAGCCACCCTGTTCGTGATGGGGGCATCGCATCCCGAAGAACCCGCGGGGAGGCTGGCGTCCTGGATTTTCATCGAGAACGGCGTGATGGAGAAGGGAAGGCTGATCGTTGTTTTAAGCGGAAACCGGAGCGGCACGACGGTGACGCGGCTGAGCGGAGCCTATCCTCCGGATTTTTCTATACCGACTGCATGGGGCGAACAGAAATTCAGGATGGGCGACCGATGGTCGAACCCGCTGGATCAATGGCCCGACCCGGATGTGTACATCCACTATCCGAGTTTGCAGAATTTGGCTTTCGTGGATATCCGAAATCTGAATCGATGCTGGCCGGGCAGACCGAACGGTACGCTGACGGAAAAGACATGCTACGCTTTCATGGAATTAATCCGAAAAGAGAAGGTGGACATCTTCATCGATCTCCACGAGGCTGAGCTGCAGTACCCCGTCATCAGCACCATCGTGACGCATGAAAGGGGACAGGAACTGGCGACGTTCGTCTCGATGATGCTGACGGACATGGAAGGCTTCAACATGGGGACGGAATTTTCGCCAAAGAATCTGCACGGGCTTTCTCATCGAGAGGTCGGGGATTTTTCCGATGCCATCTCTCTGCTTTTCGAAGCACCGGAACCTTTCTTGGACGCGACGAGGGGGAAGACGACGCGCGAGCAGCTCCTGACGGGAAAGGACGAGTTCGTCGTCAAAGCCGGGAAGCACGGCCTGCTTTTTGAGAAGATCGACGAGAACGGCTGGCCCATTGATGTGCGCGTGGGCAGGCACACTTCCGCAATATTGCAAACGATGGAAAGCTGGACTGAGGAGCATCCCGAAAGAGCGCTCGTGTGCAGTCAAGTTCCTCGGTATGCCGAAGTCATCGAGAACGGAGCGGGTCATTACTTGCGCGATCCTTCCAAGGCGGATCCGAAGCGTGTGGTGTATGAATAAAAGACTGACACACTCGTTGGGGTGATGTTAAGGAATCATTATTCATATGAATGGGATCAACCCTTTTTTCTTCGAATGACAAATGGCAAAGCTCAAATACCAAAGGAAATCTAAATTACAAAATGTCCAAATGTGTTGTTTGCCCTTTCGACGAAGAGTGGAAAGAAACCAAAAGCTTACACTTGGATTTAACTTAATATTCTTCTATCCTTTCTTCTCATCAATAGGCAGATTAACCTTCATTGAGTAAAATATTTTTTGTTTTTGGTTTTCGATTTTGAGCTTGATTTAGTATTTGGATTTTGATATTTGGCATTGATTTTAATTGTCGATTCTACAATAAAGCCCACATGGTAAAAACGTTTCCTTATGAAGATGAAACTCCAAGCGGTTTTCCCTGTTTTTATATGCTCATTATTGGTATCTGTGTCGGGCTGGTCCCAGATCGTGCAGACAAAGAGAATCGATGGCTCTATTACTGTGGATGGTATACTGGACGAACTTGAGTGGGAGAGCGCAAACGCCGCTTCGAATTTTATTCAGTACGAACCTTCGTATGGTACGCCCGCATCTTATCCGACTTTCATTAAAATCTTGTATAACGACCGCATGATCTTTTTCGGAATCGACTGTAAGGATCCTGATTATTCGCTCATTTCGTCCAAAGTCACAAAGCGGGACGGGGAGGTGTGTGAGGATGATGCGGTGGCACTCGTACTCGATACGTTCGACGATGACAACAACGCCTACATGTTTATAGTGAATGCACTGGGAACTCAACAGGACGAGCGGTGGGCCGACAACGGGAGGACGCGGGATGTCACTTGGGACGTGGAATGGCTCTCCGCGAGTAAGGTTTATGAAGGGGGTTGGTCTGCCGAGGTGGGAATCCCTTTCGAAGTCATTCGATTCGACCGGAGCAAACGCCAGTGGGGATTCAACGCAATGCGGTACATTCCGCGAAACTTGGAAAGCAGCCACTGGGCCGGCCATCTGACGCAGTGGTTCCGCATCTCCGAATTTGGCCAAATCACGGGACTCGACCTGAGCGATGTCTCCGGCAAGAAGATAATGATCATCCCCTACGTCCAAGCCCAGTTGGAAAAAGGAGAAAAACCGGCCGGTGATTTGGGCGCTGATCTGCGGATTCGTCTCTCCAGCAATCTCGGCGTGGATGCTACCGTCAATCCCGATTTTGCGACGATCGAGGCCGATGTGGAGCAGGTGAATCTGACGCGGTTCGAACTCTCGTATCCCGAGAAGAGGCCGTTTTTTATGGAAGGAGCGGAGAATTATTCCACCCGAATCCGGCAGTTCTATTCACGGAGGATCGGTGAAATCCCGTGGGGCATGAAGCTGAACGGCAAAGTTGGTCAATGGAAACTCAACGTGCTCGCCACCCAATCCGATCCGTCTTCGGCAAATCCGCAAATCCCTTCGGGTGAGAACGCCTATTTCTCCGTTTTTCGCGTGAATCGTGAGTTCAGGAAGTCATCTAATATCGGCATTATCGGAGCCAACCGGACGTATGACGGACGGAATAAGGGCTCCGTGGGTCTGACGACCACACTGTTCTTTACGAAGCTCTTGGGAATGACATCGCAGGTGATCAAGAGTTACGGAGATTACGATTCCGGTTCCTGGACGTATTTTTTCCGTCCGGCTTACGACTCCCAGACGGCTCACTTTCACGTCCGGTATACGCATGTAGGCGAACACGTGCAGGAGAATATAAACGACGTCGGCTTCATCCGTGATGATGACAGGCGTGAGATCGATTCGAACATTGAGAAGAAGTTTTGGATAAACAAGTCGGGCGTTGAGAATGTGAATTGCAGCATCAATTACAATCAGTACTGGAGCCAGTCGGGTGCCTTGAGAAGCTGGGAAGTACAGAATGATTTTTCGATAAAATTTTTAAAGCGATGGAGCTTTTCACTAAGTTGTGCCGAGGAGTTCAAGCGTTTCGAGAAGGACTTCCGGAACGACGTTGTTGTGACGGACATCACGTTTGACAATAAGAAGGGGAAAAGAGTCTCTTTTTCGATTGGGGGCGGAAAGAATTATGACAGGGACTTCGAGGCATACGGTTTGGCCGTCCATCTCAAACTAATCGAAGGATGGAATCTTTCTTACACTATTATGCGATATTGGTTTTATCCTGACACTGATGCGGATAATAATCTGATCCATTACGTGCGTTCGACGTTTTACGTAAATAAGGATCTCTTCTTCAAGTTGTTCTACCAGTCGAGATACTATACGATCGGCGGGGTGTCCGATCCTTCGTTCGACCTGACGCGCGAAACAGTTCAATTTGTCTTCGTTTGGCGTTTCATGCCTCCTTTCGGTTCGGTTCAACTTGCGTTCCAGCAGGGTTCGACGCGCGTCATGGAAGTCGCGGGCAGGGAGAGAACTGTCTTTTTCAAGTTTTCCTGGATGATTTGATAAGGTCGTTAGGGCGATTTTCAAAAAATGTCTCTTTTATCCAGGATTTGCAAAATCATGTTTCAATCGTCATCTCTCCCTTGAGGGAGAGAAAAAGAGAGGGTGTTTTTGTCTAATCAAAAAGACATGATTTTGCGAATCCTAAGAAATCCTCACCTAACCTCTCCTTTGGAAAAGGAGAGGGATCGATTGTTCATTTTTTGAAAATCGCCCTCTCGGTTGAATCGGGTTACTAAAATCATCCTGTTTGCTAAAGTTGAGTGACGAATAAAGACAAATGACAGGAGAAAATTATGTCAGCAAAAAGAATCGTAATTGTCTTTGGATGGGTCGTGCTGGTCTTTACGTCATCGTTCGCTCAAGACAGCGGGGGAACGAAAAAGGCGACTACGCTGACTGTAGAAAAGATCATGCGCGATCCCAAATGGATGGGGACGTCGCCCGGCAACGCCCGGTGGTCTGAAGACGGCAAGTGGATCTGTTTTATGTGGAATCCGGAGAATGCCGAGAGCGACTCGCTGTACGTCGTATCGAGGAACGGCGGGACGCCACGCAAGGTGACACTCGAAGAACGGAAGAAGCTGCCGGGGAGAATGGGGAGCACGAATCGAGCGAAGACCCTGAAAGTGTATGAAAAGGACGGAGATCTTTTTCTCCTGACGATTAAAAGCGGAACCGTCCGCCAGATCACGAATACGGTGGACAGGGAATCGAATTCTTCATTCACCCACGACGAGAAAAAGATTGTGTTCATGCGGGACAATAACCTCTATCTGTGGCAAATTGAAACGGGCGAAACCGTCCAGTTGACGGATTTTCGCAGGGGAGCGGAGAGACGGGATACGGAAGAGCCGAGGACAGACCAGGAACGATGGCTGAAGAAGGAGGAGCTGCGGTTGATCTCCGTCTTGAGAGAGCGAAAGGACAGAGTTGAGAATGCGAGGAAGGGACGGGAATCGGAGGAACCGGAAAGGCCGAAGGCGATCTACACTCAGGACAAGAGAGTGACGAATGTGCGATTGAGTCCGGATGAAAGGTACATTACGTTCGGGCTGAGTCAAGAGGGCAAGAACGCCAAGCAGACGATGGTGCCCAACTACGTCCATGAATCTGGTTTCACGCAAGACATACATGGGCGGACGAAGGTGGGGAGTCCTCAGGGGACTTACGAATTCTGTATCTATGCCACGAAGAGGGATACAGTCCTCATTGTGTCGACCGATGACATTCCTGGAATATACGATGAACCCGTCTATTTGAAAGCGTACGGAAAAGAGAGTCAGAAGGAAGACACGACAGGAAATGAGACGATGAAGAAGCGGGAGAAAAAGAAACCGCGCGAGGTGATGATGGCCGGACCGGTCTGGTCTGATGACGGTCGTCGTGCGGTCGTATCCGTTTTTTCGATGGACAACAAGGATCGATGGATCATGCTCCTGGAGCCAGATTCGGCCAAGCTCGTTCTCCTCGACAGACAGCACGACGATGCCTGGATCGGTGGACCTGGCATTCGAGCGTGGTGGGGAGGGAGCAGTGTCGGCTGGATGCCCGACAATCGACGTATCTGGTTTCAGTCGGAGGAGACGGGGTATTCTCATCTGTACACCGTGGACATGCTCACCGGAGAGAAGCGGGCTCTGACCAAGGGAAAATTCGAGGTGTACTCCCCTGAGATGTCTCGCAATAATAAGAGCTGGTATTTTACATCCAATGAAGTCCATCCGGGAGAGAGACATTTCTGCCGCATGCCCGTCGAAGGCGGCAAGGCTGTTCGGATCACGACAATGACGGGATCGAACGAAGTGTCGCTTTCCCCCGACGAGAAGATGCTTGCCATCCGGCATTCGACCTCCAACCGGCCGTGGGAGCTTTTCGTCATGCCGAATACGCCGGGTGCCGAGGCTCGACAGGTGACGCAATCCCTGAGCGAGGAGTTCCGGTCGTATGCGTGGCGGGATCCGGAGGTTCTGACGTTCACGGCACGCGACGGAGCGGAGGTGTATGCCCGCTTGTATCGGCCGAAGAATCCGATACCCAATGGTCCGGCTGTCATCTTCGTGCACGGCGCGGGATACCTCCAGAACGCGCACAAGTGGTGGAGCAGTTATTTCCGTGAGTACATGTTTAACAATCTACTTGCCGATAAAGGGTACACGGTTCTGGACATCGATTATCGCGCCAGTTCGGGATACGGCCGCGACTGGCGGACGGACATCTACCGGTTCATGGGCGGGAAGGATCTGTCCGATCAGGTAGATGGTGCGAAGTTCCTGGTGGAAAATTATGGTGTAGACCCGAAGCGCATCGGAATATACGGTGGGTCGTATGGAGGGTTCATCACGCTCATGGCCATGTTCACCGAACCGGATGTATTCGCTGCGGGGGCGGCTTTGCGTCCGGTGACGGATTGGGCGCATTACAATCATGGGTATACGTCGGATATCCTGAATGTACCGTACGCTGACAGCCTGGCATACGTTCGGAGCTCACCCATCTACCATGCCGAGGGGTTGAAGGGAGCGCTCTTGATGTGCCACGGGATGGTCGATGTGAACGTCCATTTTCAGGATGTCGTCCGTCTGGCCCAGCGGCTGATCGAGCTGGGCAAAGAGAACTGGGAGTTCGCCGTCTACCCAGTCGAAGGACACGGATTCCGAGAGCCGAGTAGCTGGACGGACGAATATAAGCGGATTTTTAAATTGTTTGAGGATAATCTGAAGAAATAAAAAAACGGAGACCGGAGACTGCAGACAGGAGACTGGAAAGAAATAAGAAGCAAGAGGTAAGAAGCAAGAATTAAGAGATAAAACATAGGAAATAAAAGACAAGAAATATGGAAAAGGAAGAAGATAATTTTTAACGAAGGAGGACGGAGTATGGAACGTTGTCTGTGTGTGAAGCGTTGCAGGAAACGAGTGGGAACGGTCGTCGGTGTCATTTGGATTTTTTGCATCCTGACGATATCTGCTTTCGCTTTGAGCGGAACGGAGGATGTGATCGCTATCAAAGCCGGCCGTATCGTGACGGTAACGGGCGGCGTGATCGAGAAAGGCACGATTATCATCCGGGATGGTATTATCGAAGCGGTCGGCAAGGATGTGGCCATTCCTGCTGGGGCGGAGGTCATCGAAGAGGACACGATGTATGTCTATCCTGGACTGATCGATGCGCACTCGTCCCTGGCCTTGGAGAAACCCAAGCAGGAGGAGCAGCCTTCTACCGGAGGGGGCCGCTCGTCGAGAACGCCGTCGGGTCCGATGCCGACGATGCTGAGTCCGGAAAAGCTGGCAGCGGACATGCTGAATCCGAAGGATGCCAGCATCAAGAAGGTGCGTGAATCGGGGATCACGACGGTGTTAACCGTACCTGAAGAGGGTGTTTTTGTCGGGCAGAGCGCGCTGATCAATCTCAACGGGGACAAGCCCGGAGAGATGATTCTAAAATCACCCGTGGCGATGCACATCGGGTATTCCCTTCAGCGAGGTACGTATCCTTCCACGCTGATGGCCGTCATCGCTTTTCAGCGACAAACGTTCTTCGATGCCCAGCATCACAAGCTGCAATGGGATCGGTACAAAAAGCAGCAGCGTGGAATTAAACGCCCCGTACCCAATCCATCATTGGATGCGCTCGCACCGGTCATGGATGGGCGTCAGAAAGTTGTCATTACGGCCAATTCGGAGAACGAGATGAAGCGGGCGTTGAAGCTGGCCGATGAGTTCGGGTTAGATTATATCCTGAGCGGCACAGTCGAGGGGTGGCGCATCGCGGATGTTCTGGGCGCGCGGATGAAGCCGATTCTGGTGAGTGTTGAATTTCCGAAACCGGAGTCGGTCACGGGATATTCGTTCAAACTGAAGGTGGAGGGACCGACGCAGGAGAAGGCCGAGACAAAACCTGAGGCTGAGGCGGGAGAAAAGGACAAAGCGAAGGCTGGGGCGAAGGAAGAGAAGAAAGAAGATAAGAATAAAGAAGAAAAGAATAAAAAGGAAAAGAATAAAGAAGACGAGGAGAAGGCCGAGTTGTACGCGAACGCAGGTGTCTTGTATCAATCGGGCGTCAAGTTTGCTTTCACATCTGCAGGGCTGAAGAAACCTGAGGATTTTCTGAAGAATGTGGCCAAGACGGTCGAGCATGGGCTTCCGAAAGAGGAGGCCCTGAAGGCGTTGACGATTAATCCCGCCGAGATTTTCGGCGTCGCCGATCAAGTCGGGAGCATCGAAGAGGGGAAAATCGCCAACCTCATCGTCACGACGGGAGAGCTTTTCGACGAGAAGACCAGGGTGAAGTATGTGTTCGTGGACGGCAAGAAATCCGAGGTGGAAGCGCCGAAGCCCAAGAAAGCGGAGGGGGAAGCGACTGTGAATGTTTCCGGAACGTGGGATGTCGACGTCACATCTCCTATGGGCGAGGTCTCCGTGACGATTTCGCTGAAGCAGAGCGGGTCGGAAGTGACGGGAGAATTCAAGAGCGAGATGGGTTCGTACTCTATCTATGACGGCTCGGTGAACGGGAACAAGATTCAGTTCAGCGTGAAGCTTCCCATCGGGGAGCAGCCCGTGGAACTTGTCTTCACCGGAACTGTCGAGGGAGATTCGATGGAAGGGACGATCGATTTGGGCGAGATGGGATCAGCGGAGTGGAAGGGGACGAAAACGAGTGGTCCGGGTTTTTAGGCGCACGAGTTAGAGAATGGAGGACTCAATAATGTCGAACATTTTAAAACGAACGATTACAGCTTTAGTACAGGTCATTCTGTGCGTCTGGTTGTTCTCTCCCGTGTCGGGCCAGCTCAGAGTTGAGGGAGAGGGCCTGTTGATCAAGAATGCCACGATCTTGACGGTAACGCAGGGAACGATCGAAAAAGGGTCTATCCTGATTTTGAGAGGCAAGATCAAGGCGGTGGGTAAGGACGTGGAGGTTCCCGATGCAGTTCGCGTGATCGATGCGACGGGCCGGTACGTCATGCCAGGGATCATCGATTCCCATTCCCATATGGGCATCGAGGGAGGGATCAACGAAGCGACGGGTCAGGTGACTCCTGAGGTGAGTATCCAGGATGTGATCCGGCACGACGATATCAGTCTTCAGCGCGCTTTGGCCGGAGGCGTGACGGCCATCAACACGCTGCACGGAAGCGCCAACGTCATCGGCGGACGGAACGCGATCATCAAACTGAAGTTTGGTAAGCCGGTTGAGGCGTTGTTCGTTCCTGGTGCGAAACAGTTGATCAAGTTTGCCTTGGGTGAGAATCCAAAAAGATCGAACGCACCGGTCTCTCCCGGCGGCAGACAATTTCCGGCTTCGCGCATGGGCATCGAGTTCACGCTGAGGGAAGCTTTCACGCAGGCCAAAGAGTACATGCGCGCTTGGGATGAGTACGAATTGAAGAAAAAGGGGAAAATCAAGCAAACTCAGTGGGAGAAGAAAGCAGGTCTCGTGCCGCCCAAGCGTGATCTCAGGCTTGAAACCTTGGTGGGAATTCTGAAAGGCGAACTGGGAGTCATCTGTCACGGGTATCGGGCGGATGAGATGTTGATGATGATGTCGCTTGGAGATGAGATGGGATTCAAGGTCGGATCGTTCGAGCATTGTCTTGAGGGTTACAAAATCGCTGATGAGTTGGCCGCACATGGCGTCGTGGCTTCGATTTTTGCGGATTCGTGGGCCTATAAAATGGAAGCGTTCGATGCAATCCCGTACAACGCAGCCATTCTCACGGAGCGCGGAGTGATGGTTACGATCAATTCGGACAGCGACGAGCGTGTCCGTCGACTATATCAGGACGCCGCCAAGACGATGAAATACGGTGAACTGTCGGAGACGGATGCGCTGAAGATGATCACGCTCAATCCGGCCAAGATGCTGGGTATCGACAACCGCGTGGGCAGCATCGAAGTGGGGAAGGATGCGGATTTGGCTGTCTTCAGTGGACATCCTTTCTGCGTTTACTCGAAAGTGGAAATGACGATCATCGAGGGGGAGGTTTATTTTGATCTGAGCAAGGCCAAGACGACGGAGAAGGTTTTGGAGGAAGCCCAAAAGAAAACATCACCAAAGAAGAACACGGATTGACACGAATAATTAAAAACATCACCACAGAGGG
This sequence comes from bacterium, assembly GCA_043824415.1. Taxonomy (GTDB): domain Bacteria; phylum Zhuqueibacterota; class QNDG01; order QNDG01; family DSAB01; genus JBDRSZ01. The sequence continues at coordinate 12,272 of JBDRSZ010000038.1, forward strand.
ACACGGAGTGACACGGAAAAAAATATAAACGAAAGAAAAAAACCAAAGAGAAACACGGATTCACACAGAATAAAAAAAGAGAGGGATATTATGCCAATTAAAATACAGCGAACGATTGTTCTGATTTTGCTCGGCAGTGCTGTTGCGATGGGTGCGTTTGGAGCTGAGAGTGGCAAGGTTGCGATCAGGAACGCGACGATCGTAACGGTGACGGGAGAGACGATCCAGAACGGGACGCTTGTTATTGAGAATGGTAAGATCGCGGCACTGGGGACGGATGTCGCCATTCCAACGGACACAGAGGTGATCGACGGGACCGGCCTCTTCGTGTATCCGGGCATGATCGACGCGGCCACGAGTCTGGGGCTGTACGAAGTGGGTTCCGTGTCTGCGACTGTCGATGCCTATGAAATAGGGACCTATCTTCCTCATGTCAGGGCTGAGGTGGCCCTCAATCCCCACAGCGTGCACATTCCGATTACTCGGGTCAATGGGATCACATCCGCTTTGGTCCTGCCGGGCGGGGGCATCATTTCCGGGCAGTGCGCGCTCATCAACTTGAGGGGTTGGACGCCGGAGGAAATGGTCTTGAAATCGCCCGTGGCCATCGGCATTAATTTTCCGCGTCTTCCGAGGGAGGACGAACGCCAGAGAGAGCAACCCCCCGCAACGCAGGAAAAGGATTCTGGTAAAGAGCGGACCCAGAAACAGATCAAAGAATTGAGGGAAGTATTCGAGAAGGCGAAGCGGTACGCCGAGAAATGGGATGCGTATACGAAAACTCCGAGACCGCCGGCTCCGGACAAAGATTTAATGCTGGAAGCACTCGTGCCGGTCGTGAAGAAAACGCTTCCGGTCATCATTTCGGTGAATGCAGAGCAGGATATCAAGAATGCGGTGGCGTTCGTGGACACGCTGGACATCAAGGCGATCTTCATGGGAGTGACCGACGGTTGGAAAGTGGCCCCACTGCTCAAGCAGAAGAATATCCCCGTGCTCGTTGGGCCGGTCTTGAGCACTCCGGGGAGCAAGGATCCGTACGATGCCCGGTACGCCAACGCAGCGGTGCTGTCTAAGGCAGGTGTGAAGATCGCCTTCCTGACTGGGAGCGCCCCGGATGTGCGCAGTCTGCCCTACCATGCAGGCACGGCGGCGGCCTATGGCTTACCTAAGGAAGAGGCCTTGAAGGCCGTGACCATCAATCCGGCGCAAATTTTCGGCGTCGCAGATAAAATCGGCAGTCTCGAAGTAGGCAAGCTGGCCAACGTCATCGTAACGGACGGAGACCCTCTGCAGATGCTGACCCAGGTCAAGCATGTGTTCATCTGCGGCGAGAAGATACCGATGGAGAGCAAACACAAGGAACTGTATGAGAAATTCAGGAGCAGACCTTCGGTAAAGGAGTAGGCGAAGCGAACGAGAGTTCGTCTATCTAAACGAGATATCTATAGGGTGTTGGGATGTCTCGACCGTATTTTAGATAGAGGCTTAAGGGGAAAGATAAGTTCATACCAACGTTACTTATAATTTCCGCAGAGGCAGGAGTTTCTGCGGAAATTGAAAAAATGATGTAATTCAGTCTATTAAAATAATTCTTGCTTATTTACTGCGAATTTCTTATTATTTGTTAGCAAGAAGCCGCAAATACATCCTCTTTATTTCTTCATGAATAGCATCTCATGCGGCTGTATGTCTCACGGGGAGAGGCGAGCCGATGTGTTGAGGTGAATTTTATTCAACAGGAAAAGTACGTCTTCATACGATATTGAAATCCATTCGGAGGTATTGATATGGACCCTAAAGCCATTGAAAACCATATCAGGCAGAGGTTTGATGACAGGTCATTCGATGTCAATCGTCTGGCAGACGAGTTAAAAGTATCGGAATCCTATTTGCGTGAAATCGTCAATTTGAGTTACAATTGCAGTCCGCATCATCTCATCGAAACGATCCGGCTGGAGAAAGCGATCAGGTTATTACAGAATAAAAACATACATGTCTATTCGGTATGCTCAAATGTGGGTTACGCCAATTTAAAAACGTTTCGAACTGCGTTTAAAAAACGTATTGGTATTGCACCGTGTGAATTTAAAAATATCCTTTACGAATCGAAAAATATGTCGGTTGAAATAGAATATAAGATCCATTGTCTTTGGAGTTCATACGATATTTAGCATATTTTAACCGTTGATTTCTACCGTCCTTTTTTACCGCTGATATCAGCCCTTGATTTATATTGATCTTCATTGTAAATTTTTCGAGAATTATCGTATATCTCAATCCAATACAAATTAACGGAGGTGTGATATGGGCAAAAAGACGATGTTGCTCTTTTTTGTGCTGATGTGCTTTTTTGCCGGGATTGTTTTTCCATCCTCTTCGATCACGTTGAAATACGGCATCACCGAGGTTTCCATTAAAATCATGAATGATGCGAACGTGGACATCGAAAATCTTTATTTAGTCGTCAACAACGAAGACTTCCCCGAAGGGATAACCGCCTCGTTAGGTTCAGGAAGTATCGATCTTCCTTCCAAAAGTAAAAGTGAGGAGGGTTTGATCATCTACATTGAAGTCGATAAACATGCGGAACCGGGTGTTTATCAGATTCCAATCCGTCTGAAAGACAATAAAAATCATTCCTGGAATTTTACGATAACGGCGCAAATTAAAAACAGCATTCCGGATGATTACGACCTTTCACAGAATTATCCGAATCCCTGCAATCCTTTTACCCAGATTCAATACGCGCTGGCAAACGAGCGGCCCCAGGATACCCGGCTGGTCATTTTCAATATCATGGGGAGAGAGATAAGAACGCTCGTGAACAAGAGACAGTCCGGGGGAAATTATCATGTCACCTGGGACGGCAGGGATGACGACGGGAATTTGGTGTCGAGCGGAATCTATTACTACAGAATCACCTCTGGCTCGTTTTCGCAGATGAAAAAAATCACGATGATCAAATAAGGAAAGGAGAATGGCTATGTTCAAGAGATCAATTCCCTATTTCATTTTAGTCGTTCTTGTATTCAGCGGACTGTTCGTTGAGAAGCTATCGGCTCAGGAAAAGCAGGAGATCACCGTCACTATCGATAAGATTCCGAGTGATATTACCAATCCTGATTTCCTGAAAGGAGAGGAACTTCGGGAACAAAATAAGTTCCGCGATGCCATTGCTGAATATGAAAAAGTGCTCAGCAGTAAAGAGCCGGCTGATGTCAAGGCCGTTGTTCAGTATCATATTGGTATTTGTTATCTCTGGATGGGCAAGAAGAATGATGCAGAATTGGTATTCAAGGATATCATGAAAACATATCCCGACAATGGCGAAGTCATGGCGTATACCAATTACTGTTTGTCCTGGATCGATGTGCAAAGGGGCAATTACACACCCGCCATTTATCGGCTGCAGCGGTTGTTGGATGAAAACAGGTTTTCGGATGAAGCGTTTTGCTCGCGTGCACAGTTTCAGATAGGGAGAATTTATTTATCATTCGTACATGATTATGAAAGAGCAGAACAAGCTTTTCAAAAAGTATTAGATAAATATCCAAATTCAGAAATTACGAATCATCCATTTTTAGAAAATTTTAAAAGAAAAGAATAGCGTATTTCTCTTGAACTGTCAGTTTTGAAAGGAGGAATAACAATGAAACGATTGACCTTTTTATCAATAATCAGTATATTCAGTTCAGCGTTCTTTGCTGAAATGGCGTACAGCCTTCCCTGGCCGCCGGATATGGATGTGTATTACATTAAATTCAATTATGAATCGGGTCATACTTGGGATGCCCTTACTATAAAAAAAAATAAAACCACGCCTATAAGTGTCCCAGAGTGGGAATCTGGTGGGTCTACAAATGAAAAATTTGCCTATATAAAAAGCCAGTCCTACAGGAAGATAAAAGCACAGTTTTGGATAGATCGGAATTGGGATGATCATATGGAAGCATACGCTGAAAAGAATGGAGGAGGCCAAGGTATTGGAGATATTTCTCAAGTATATATCGATTTTAATGGAACTCAATATTCAGATGAAACACTTATGTCATTTGATGGCTCTGTTCCGAGTAGTATTGATACTGCAGGATTTAATCTAAAGTGGTATGGTGTAATGGCTGAGGGCCCGGATGAAGATTTAATTTTTCATTTTGGTACTACAGGACGGCACAAGTATTATATAGTGCTTGATACTCCTCAAGCCCCAATGTCAGAACCTTGGACAGGAGTGCTGGATTATAGTTGTGATTGGGCGAGTGGCCTATCGAGTGATGCTACAGTAATTGATAGTATATCACATTCTATTTATAGTGATCTGGGATTAGCTTATGATATTTATAGTCAAGGTTCAGGATATGCTTGGTATGATGCTGGCAATTACTATTTTGATCTCGAAGACTTTCTTGATGAGGTACCCGGAGAAGACTTAAGAGCAAATTGTTGGGATACAGGCATGTCAGTAACAATATTTGCTAATGCATTGGGGTGTAATGCTGAGTGTAAGTCGTCTACACCATTTGGGTGGGTAAATTGTATAAAACCAATTGGAAGAGGTTGGACGAATAATCCGTTTTATCCCACTATGTCTTATCCTTACAACGACCCGATTGAGGATGGAGATACTTCTTCTAGATCAAAATTTAGTACTCATGTTGTAACGGTTTTAAGCTCGATTTATGATGCGTGTTTGAAAGTTGATACAGATGCTGATCCAGATGGTGCTCCTCATACTGAAAGTTGGGCAAATGGTTGGAGTTGGAATACGTATGTATCAAAAGTTGTTGATAATAATCCCTCAACTTCAACAGGGGCACTTGTTCTTATTAATTTTAGTATTCAATCAATAGATTGATAAATCTTAAGAAGATAACGTATTTTAAAAGGAGAAAAGAAATGAAAGTAAAATTCAAAATATTCAATATGCTAATACTGTTTTACATAATATGTAATACTATCATTAGCGCTAATGCACAAGATTTATTAGGGAAAAAATCCCTAACAGAATATAAGAAATCAGTGGATTTCTTTAATTGGACAGGAAAGGAGGGATTGGTCAGATCAGGAATAAATTACTCTAGTTTTGTATTGGAGAGCCTTTCAGGTGCTCAGAAAGTAAATAAGAAAAAAACGTTTACTTTACGTAAAATTGAAGACGAAAAATATGTGGTACGATATAAATCGAGATGGATAATCGAAAAAGGAAATTCAATAGAGATTTTATTTTATACTGCAGAAACTTGCAATGATGCTCATGAGTATTTAATACGCCATTTCTATAATTCACTAACTTCTTCTAGTGATAATATAATGCGTGAAGATGTGCCGACAATAGTAGGTGATGTCTCATTTCGAGATGGCTTCGTTTTTATTAGAAATAATATAATTGTTGAGATCCATGCGGAAGGCGAATTGAGAAAAAAAATAAATCTTATTTCTAAAGAAATCGACGAATTAATTCTTATGCAACCAACAGCTTCAATGGCAATGCAGTTCAAGCCAGTAATCAGACGATTTGAGATGGCAGATACCATTCAAGATCATAGTATTAAAAAGTTATTAATCGATGCCTTTGATAATCAAGGCGGAGAATTACATTATTTATGGGTTTTATCTGGAGGTGCAATTCATGAAAATGAAAAAGG
>JBDRSZ010000039.1:0-2824 GCA_043824415.1 bacterium
CGCCGGAGGCGGATCTGCCTTGGGCATGACGTGCTTCGAATTTCGAGCTTGGCAAAACCTGTTCATTGTTAGTGTGTATGTACTACTGCAAATACGTCACAGTATCTAAGAAAAAGAGCACTTAGTGATCGCTTTGAGTGTCTTGCGCGCGGCGCGTAGGGCAGGAGCTTCACTTGGAATTAAAGTTGAGGAGGATTGTCATGCGATGCAGATTATGGTTGTTTTTGTTTTTTACAGCGATGGTTCCGGCCGTCGCACAACAAAAAGTCCAACCCTCGGTTACTGCGGCCGACTACGCACGTGCCGAGAGTTTTTTGAGCGCCAACACGACTCCACTCGTATCTCATGTGTTGACGAGTCCTAATTGGCTTTCTGACGGCCGGTTTCTGTATCGGAACGTGATTCCCGAGGGATCCGAGTTCATCGTGGCCGATCCGTCAAAGCGGAAGCGGTCGCGGGCCTTCGACCATGTCAGGTTGGCCCAAGCACTCTCTACTGCTGCGGATACAACCTATGAACCGTTTCGCCTGCCGTTTACACAATTCGAATTTTCGGACGACGGCCGCTCCATCTCTTTCGAGGTCCAGAGGCGCCGGTATACCTGTGATCTCCGGACCTACCGGTGTACCGTGGTGCGGGGAGCACGCCGCGAAAGGAACCGCAACACGGTCGTCTCTCCGGACGGGAAACGCGCCGCTTTTATTCGAGATTACAATCTTTGGGTGCGCGATATTGAGACCGGCAAGGAGACGCAGCTAACGACCGACGGCATGAAAGATTTCGGCTACGCGACGAACAACGCCGGCTGGACAAAGAGCGATCAACCTGTTCTCCTGTGGTCGCCTGACTCGGATAAGATTGCGACATTCCAGCACGACGCCCGCGGCACGGGGGAGATGTATCTCGTGTCCACAAACGTGGGACACCCCGAGCTTCAGGCGTGGAAGTATCCCCTGCCTGGCGACAGCCTCATCTTTCGGATGCACCGGGTCGTGATTCATCTGAACGGCCCGCGGTTGGTCCGGCTTCAGATGCCTCCCGATCCCCATCGATCCACGATCAGCGACCATGTGGCGGGCCGCGGCGGGGATTGGCTCGACGTGGAATGGAGCGCGGATGGTTCTGAACTCGCGTTTGTTTCTTCATCGCGCGATCACAAGCAGGCGAAGCTCCGCGTTGTCGATCCCGAGACGGGAAAGATGCGCGACGTGATGGAGGAAATGGTGGATACTTTTTTCGAGTCGGGGAGCGGGAAGATCAATTGGCACGTACTGACAGAATCGAACGAGGTTATCTGGTTTTCGCAGCGGGACGACTGGGGGCATTTGTACCTGTACGACCTCCGCACAGGCCGGCTCAAGCAACAGATCACGACAGGCGACTGGAACGTCCTGCAACTCCTTCGAATTGATAAGAAAAACCGAACACTTTATTTCACCGGATGCGGACGAGAACCCGGCGACCCCTATTTCCAGTACTTGTACCGCGTGCGGTTGGACGGGAAGGACTTGAAATGCCTCACGCCGGAAATCGCCAACCATTCGATATCGCTCTCGCCCGACGGTTGCTATTTTGTAGATACTTACTCGACACCTGTCATGCCTCCTGTCTCTGTACTGCGGAATGAAAAAGGCCGGAAACTTCTTACACTCGAGGAAGCTGACATCTCACGCTTAGCAGCCCAGGGATGGCAGCCGCCCGTCCCCATCAAGGTGAAGGCACGCGACAGCCAGACCGACATCTACGGATTGATGTACAAACCAACGCATTTTAATCCTGTAAAAAAATATCCGATTCTCAACTATGTCTATCCGGGGCCGCAAACGGGGAGTGTGGGGAGCCGCTCCTTCAGCCCAGCCAGAAGCGACAAGCAGTCGCTGGCGGAACTCGGCTTCATCGTTGTTGAAGTTGACGCTATGGGAACGCCCGGACGCTCGAAATCATTCCACGCTTTTTACTACGGCAACATGGGCGACAATGGTCTTCCGGATCAAATGGCTGCGATTAAGGAGCTGGCAGGTCGGTATGCATGGATGGATTTGGATCGGGTGGGAATCTGGGGGCATTCGGGGGGAGGGTTCGCATCGACGGACGCTATTCTTCGGTATCCCGAATTCTATAAAGTGGCGGTCTCCGGAGCCGGGAATCACGACAACCGGAACTACGAGGACGACTGGGCCGAAAAGTGGCAGGGACTGCTTGAAACGTATCCTGACGGTACGACCAACTACGACAACCAGGCGAATCAGCTCTTAGCGTCGAACCTGAAAGGCAAGCTCCTCATCGCTCACGGCACGATGGACAGCAACGTGCCTCCGTACAACACATTGCTCGTGGTGAACGCGCTCATCGCAGCCAATAAGGATTTTGATCTCCTCCTTTTTCCCAACCGTGGACACGGCTTCGGAAACGAACCGTACATGATGCGGCGCCGGTGGGACTACTTTGTGCGTCATCTTCTGGGTGTGGAGCCGCCCAAAGAATATTCTTTTCAAACGGACACAAGGCGAAGGCAGTAATTGTCGATATTTCTATTGGCGCTAAAAGGAATGGACATAAGATCGATTCGCTGATTGAGTTTTTCAGCAATTGTTACTGAAGGAGTCGTGTCATTAAATATATTGGCATTCCCCAATTCTCAAACCTGTATTGACTTCAACTGAATAATTCACTATATTTTTAAAATTTTATGAGACTCTTTTCATATTCGATTTTTTATCCTGAATAATTCATGTATCTGCTTGATAGGCTCAAAATGCTCATTTTCCTTAAAACAAAGTTTGAAAAAGGATTTTCTTGTAAGTGACTGTTGTTTTGTCACATA
>JBDRSZ010000040.1:0-3250 GCA_043824415.1 bacterium
TACACTGGCGGTACGGGCGTCCGTCAGGCCGTGGATCTGATCCATCAGTTGACAGGACAGGCCGGAGATTGTCAGGTCAATATCAAGCCGGAGCGGCCGTACGGGCTGATGATCAGCATGGGTGGGAATGACAAGACGGTCGTTTCCTGCATTTTCAAAGCTGCGGAGTGAGAAGCCGATTTGAGTTTGGAATGGAATATTTTGGAGATTCGATGAAAGAAATTCGACCGCCTTCAGCCATCGCAGAAAAGGAGCACGAGAATTTTCGAGCGGAAGTTCGGGCATTCGCTCAGGAGATGATCGCTCCCGTTGCGGCGGAGTTGGATGAGGAGGAGGCGTTTCCCTGGAAGATTGTGAAAGAGATGGGAAGTCGGGGGTGGATGGGAATCCCAATCCCAAAGGCGTACGGTGGTGCGGGATTGGACAACCTGAGCTACATCATCGCAGTCGAGGAAATCTCTCGCATCAGCGGTTCCGTGGGGATTACGCTTGCAGCCCATATATCTCTCGTCGCCTGGCCGATCTACACGCACGGGAACGAAATCCAGAAACATAAGTATCTCGTCCCCCTGGCGCGGGGAGAGCAGGTGGGTTCTTTTGGGCTGACTGAACCCAACGCGGGTTCGGATGCGGGAGCGACGGAAACGACAGCAGTCCTACAAGGAGATCACTACGTCGTCAACGGCACGAAACGCTTCATCACGAATGGGACGCATGCCGATACGGTTATATTAACGGCTTCCCATGACCGTTCTCTGGGAACGCACGGCATCAGCGCCTTTATTGTTGAAAAAGGGACTCCAGGGTATCAACCGGTTAAAAAAGAGGACAAGCTGGGGCTTCGGGCTTCAGACACGGCTGAACTGAACTTTGAAGACTGCAGAATCTCGAAAGAGAATCTTTTGGGCAAGGAGAAAGAGGGATTCAAAGTGTTTCTGGAAACTTTGGACGGCGGCCGGATCAGCATCGGCGCTCTGGCGTTGGGTGAAGCGCAGGGAGCTTTGGATGCAGCCGTCGTGTTTGCCCAGGAGAAAGATCTGATAAAATCCCAGTTGGTGCAGAGCAGTATTGCAGACATGATGACCGAGATCTCAGCTGCCAGGCATCTCATCTACCATGCCGCACGTCTTAAGGATCAAAAGATGACGGTCACGTTGGAGGGCGCCATGGCCAAGTTGTACGCATCCGAAGTCTCGATGCGTGTGACCTCCAAGGCCATGAACCTCATGGGAATGGACGGGCTGACGAACAGGTATCCGGCGGAGCGTTTTTTCCGTGACGCGAAGTTGAATGAGATCGGCGAGGGCACTTCGGAAATTCAGCGCATTGTGATTGCGAGACAAGTGCTGGATAAATGAGCGACTATTGATTCAGTCTGTGAATTATGCTAGGAATTGCCAATATACTAAAAAATAATCATCTGTAAAGATCATCGTAAGGAGGAGATATGCATTTCGAGCTCGATTCGAATCAAAAGCTGATTCAGGAAATGGTCCGGGATTTTGCCGTCAAGGAATTGGAAGAGAAAGCTGTCGAAATTGACAAGACAAAAGAATTTCCGTGGGATAGCATTAAAAAGATGGCCGAACTCGGACTGTTGGGGATGATCATCCCTGAGGCGTATGGCGGAGGCGGGATGGATTTTGTGAGTTTGGCCATTGCGATTGAGGAAATATCGCGCGTATGCGCTTCCACCGGCGTCATCGTGGCTGTGAATCAAACGCTTACGGCGTATCCGATACTGAAGTTCGGGACCGACGAACAGAAAAAAAAGTACCTGCCGCTTCTGGCCAAGGCAGAAAAGATCGGAGCCTTTGGTCTGACCGAAGCCAACGCCGGTTCCGATCCTGCAGCGATGGAGACGACGGCCAAGCTGGATGGGAATGAATATATTCTCAACGGGTCGAAACGGTTCATCACGAACGGGGAAGATGCCGGTATTTTCATTGTCTTTGCCGTTACCGATAAAGAGAAGGCACATAAAGGCATCAGCACTTTCATCGTCGAGAAAGATTTCCCGGGTTTCAGCGTGGGCGAGCACGAAGATCTGATGGGACTCCGGGCCACGGGGAACTGTGAGCTCCTCTTCGACGACTGCCGGGTTCCGAAAGAGAATCTGTTGGGAGCAGAAGGCGAAGGATTCAAGATTGCGCTCCACACGATCGATACGAGCCGCATCGACATCGGTGCGCAGGCTGTGGGAATCGCGCAAGGCGCTCTGGACGCCTCGGTCAAGTACTCCAAAGAACGGAAGACGTTCGGTAAGCCGATTTGTGAGTACCAGATGATTCAATCGAAGCTCGCGGAGATGGCCACCCGCATCGATGCGGCGAGACTCCTCGTCTACAGGGCCGCTGCAATAAAGGATGCCGGCGCTGAACGGTATTCGAAAGAGGCTGCGATGGCAAAGTATTTTGCCGCCGAAGCATGCATGTACTCGGTCCGGGAGGCCGTTCAGATCTACGGCGGATACGGATATACAAAGGATTATCCTGTGGAGCGGTATTTCCGCGACGCCAAGGTCATGGAGATTTATGAGGGAACGTCCGAGATTCAGAAGATCGTCATCGCCAGGAGTCTGCTGGCATGAGCACACAAAGACTGTCGAAAAACATGGCCTGTCCTTCAGCCTGAGTCCTTTTCCCGCTGAGCAGTATCAGGATAAACTCCGTCGAAGGCAACAGACCGTTGGATCTGATTCCATACTTCCCTGCCTGCCATGCCTTCAGCAGGTAAACCGGCAGGCAGGGACTCCCTGCCCGAAGCAGGCGGGCGCTCAGCATGAATGATACTTTTAATATGAATTTTTCGATAGTTTCGAGAGGTTGATTTACTGTTCTTAAGAGATAAGGAACAATATGGCTGTTGAAGGAGCTGTCCTCTGTAAAGAATTGACTCTCTCCGAATGCATACAGTGCGGGAGATGCACGGGCGGATGCCCGGTCTCTGTTCGTTCCTCGCTCAATCCGAGAAAGCTTGTGTATGAAGCGTTGTTGGGGACCCGTTTTGTCCCTGTCGAAAGGCCGGAGATTTGGGAGTGCACGACGTGCGAGACGTGTGCGGAGCGCTGTCCTAAGGAAGTCAAGCCCGTCGTGGTGGGTCGCGCTCTCCGTTCCGATGTCATCGAAGGCGGACGCATCAAACCCGCTGTGAGGGAAGCGAGGGAGAGCACGTTCTTGCAGGGCAATCCGTGGGGACGGGGTCGTGAGAAGCGTTCGGAGTGGGTCGGTGACTCCGGCGTAAAGGTTTT
>JBDRSZ010000041.1:0-13428 GCA_043824415.1 bacterium
GGCTAATGTTGAGGAAGCCATAGGTGGTTTTAGCAAGAGTGATTTTACGCATAAAATGAACATAGCGTTGAAAGAGGCAAGGGAGGCAAATTACTGGCTGCGGTTGATCAGAGATTCCAGTTTAGTAAAAGATGGTGTTGAAATATTAATAACAGAATCGGAGGAGATACGGAAAATATTAACGGCGATTGTGAAGAGCGCTCAGAATGTTCATTCATAATTCAGCATTCAACATTCAAAATTCATCCCGCAGGGCTCTGTGAATAGACCTGATCTGTATGGAGGGATTGGAAAAGAGAATTAAGAATGTTGAATTATGAATGATGAATGGAGGGAGGGATGGCAGGTAAAAAAGAGAACATTATTCAAGAAAAGAGTTATGCCTTTGCTTTGAATGTAATTCGTTTTGTAAGGAAATTTCCAAGGACAAATGAGGGTTTTGTGATTGGGCAGCAGTTGTTGAAATCAGCGACTTCGATTGGGGCTAATGTTGAGGAAGCCATAGGTGGTTTTAGCAAGAGTGATTTTACGCATAAAATGAACATAGCGTTGAAAGAGGCAAGGGAGGCAAATTACTGGCTGCGGTTGATCAGAGATTCGGGATTGGCAAAATATAGCGTTGAAATTTTAATAACTGAATCGGAGGAAATACGAAAGATATTGACAGCGATTGTGAAGAGCGCTCAGAAGGTTCATTTATAATTCAGCATTCAACATTCAAAATTAAGTACGTAAGGCTGTTGTGAAAAGACCTTAGCCATAAGGTGGGATTGCAAAAAAGGGGAACCTTTTTATAAAGAGGGTTCCCTTCTGATTTTTCACTTGATTTATTTCCGATTATCCGTTATAATACATTCATCGTTGGCGATTTTCAGCATGACCGGATGACGTCGTTTCTTTCACCTTCCGCATCTTGGACAGTGAGAAAATTATCCTTTTTTACTTAAAAATTCAGAGGTCGTTTGAACGCCCTTCTCGAGGGGAGTGTTCCATCCTCAAGGAAATGTGTGGGACATACGGTTGTGTCGTTGGATGAGAGAGTTCACAGCATAAAGAATATTCGGAAGGAAGTTTTATGATTAAAAAGATCTTTTTGATCGCTGCTGTGTGGATCGGACTTCTTGCGTCTGTCTACAGAGCGAACGCGTATGAGGGATTGGAAGGCCGTGCTGTGTGGGCCTATCCGAGTGATGCAGGCCAGACGCAGGAGAGCGTGATCCAATTTGTGGATCAGATCGACCGCGCTCACATCAACCTCATCGTCATGCTCGTCAAGGGATCGGGCGGAGACATCTACTGGCAGAGTGAGCAGTTTTCGGAATGCGTCAACGACTACTGGAAGGCGTTCGATGGATTCCGAGTCCTGGTCGAGGAGGCACACAAGCGCCGCATTCGCGTCCATGCTTGGCTGTGCGATTTCACTGAGGGAAAAAACAGCCCTGCGTTCCGGCTGCATCCCGAATGGGCCATGCGGAACGAAGATGGGGGCACGACGGATACGGAGCGCATCCAGGAGGGAAGATCTTACAATACGGTCTGGATGTGTCCGTCGAGGAGGCCGGGGTACACGGACCAGTGGCTCCTCCCGATGATCGTCGAACTCGCCCGACTGTACGATGTGGACGGAATTCATCACGACTATGTCCGATATCCTGGAGACGTTTCGCCGGACGGATACTGCTTCTGCGATTGGTGCCTTGAGGACATCCTCAAGCACAGTCACTTGTATTACGAAGCCTATCCTGACAGGCAGTTCTCTCCCGATCCTGTTCTGCCCAGACCGGAGGCGAACTGGTGGCTGGATTATGCGGGCAGGCCCGAAAAGTGGGAATCGTGGACTCGGAAGGAGAAAGTCAAATATCTGAAAGATGGCAAAAGCTGGAAGCACAGCCGGGAGGATATGGATTATTTCTGGACTACCCACCGTACGGATGCCATCAACCGGTTTGTTCGAGAGGCGTGGGAGGAAGCGCGAAAGGTCCGGCCTGACATTGAGATGTCGGCTGCCGTATTCAAGAATCCGGCTGTCAGCGGTCGGGCCATCGGGCAGCGATGGACGGATTTCGCTCCGTGGGTGGACATCATGATGCCCATGACCTACCGAAGCCATTTTCCCGGAGACTTTGAGACGTTTCTCACTCTACTTGGGGAATATGTGCGATACCAGAACGCGTGGAGCCGGGGTCTGTGCCACACGTACATCGGCATTACGGGACATTACATTTACAAGGAAGAGTACGAGCCGGTTCAGGAGATGTCCAAGTCTTTGGGCATGATCCTCCAGGAAAAGGATGGCCGTGAGAAGCATTTAAAAAGTATCCGAAAAAATTTCGATGAAGTCGCCCGATGTCTCGCTTCTTTGGAACCAGAGACAGAACGGTCGATGCGGGGGCTCGTCCAGACGCTGGGAGCGAAGGATGATAAAGATACTGAGCGTTCGCGGATTGAAGAACTGAAGACAAGGGTCGACCGGCTGCTCAGCGATCCCCCCGAGGGATTCTATCCGGGCGAGAAGCTCGTCCGGACGATTCAGACGATTCGTGATGCCGGCGGTGAAGGTATTGTCCTGTTTGCTGCGACGCACCTCACGCGGAAAAAACTCTGGCCTGCCGTGGAAAAAGTTTTCGCTCAACGTAGCGTCGATCCGGATATTGCGCGACCGATGGATGGGGCGAGTATTCAGTCGGCAAGAATGAACAAGTGACTAAAGTGTCTAAAGTGACTAAAGTGACTAAAGTTGAGTACAATCTACTCAGGAATGGATGCCATGCACGATACACCGAGGATACGCACTGAACGGCTCACGCTGGTCGCGGGAACGCCTGAAATGGCTAGGGCCGAATATGAAAACCCGGAAAGATTTTCTGAGGTCATCAGTGCATCCGTACCTTCGTCATGGCCTCCGCCCCTGAACGACGATCAATCGATGAAATATTTCATGGATCATATCGAGGCGGACCCGGACGCAGCAGGTTGGCTCTGCTGGTATATTCTTCTGTATGATGACAAAGGCCAGTCCACTGTCATCGGTAGCGGCGGATTCAAGGGAAGACCGACCACAGAGGGAACGGTCGAGATCGGTTATTCCCTCATCGAAACATATCATGGAAGGGGATTTGCAACGGAGGCCGTGCGGGCGCTTGTCCGCTGGGCATTCTCGCATCCAGATGTCGAACGCATCATCGCGCACACATTCCCGGAGCTGAAGCCCTCCATTCGCGTACTCGAGAAAAATGGATTTTCGCACGTCGGAGAGGGGGAAGAGGAAGGGACGATTCGATATATGCTTTTAAGACATGATTTTGAAAATCGTTGATGGACACGATGTCCTTGAATTCAATACCAAATATCAAAATCGGAATACAAAAACAATTGCAAAATTAAAAAGTCAAAAAAGTCATTATCATCTATTGAAAAGAATACCTGAAGAGGAAGGATGTGGGATCCGTTGACTGGCTCATCGTCGTAGTCCTCTGCATGATTTCTCTGGGCGTCGGTCTTGTGTTCACGAAAAGAGCAGGGAAGCAGGGCGCCATCGGGTATTTTACGGGCAATCGTGATCTCCCCTGGTGGGCCATCGGATTTTCAAATACGTCCACCTATCAGTCGGGGAACGGCGGATTCGTCATGCTCGTCTTCGTGTTCGGGCTGACTGGGAACTGGCTGTGGTGGGCCGCCTGGATCCTGTGGATGCCCCTCGTTGCCGTCGTCTGGGCGCGGTTGTGGCAGCGAATGCGGATTGTGACGACAGCGGAACTCATCACACTCCGGTACGGAGGAAAGCCAGCCATCTGGGCGCGAAAAATCTATGCTTTCCTACTGTTCTGCATCGCCGTTCTCATCATCGGATACATCACCGGATTCTTCGCAAAGACCATCGCTCCGCTCGTCCCGTGGGAAGCGCAGATACTCCTCATTTTCGGGGGTGTAACGCTCGTCTACACGCTGTTAGGTGGATTGATCGGAGTCGTGTACACGGACGTAGTCCACTTTTTCATTTTGTTCATCGGGAACTGCGTCTTTTTTTTCGTGGCTCTCAAGCAGCAAGGCGGATGGGCCGCCATCGTCGATCGGGTAAGCACCATCCGACCGGAAGCGCTTATTCAGTTTCCGCCCACGCAGATGATTCCGGCAATGACTGTGTTTATGCTCGTCCTGCAGGGATTGTTCTTTGCGGGATCACCCACGGCGGGTGAAGGAATGACGGCCCAGCGATTCATGGGAGCGAAGAACGAGCGGCATGCCATTGGCGGACAGTTGTTTAATTCATTCCTTGCACTTTCTCTCCGAACAATCCCGCTCATCGGGCTGGGTGTGATCGCGTCGTCCCTTTTTTGGTCGAACGACTTATTAAAGCAGGTCGGGTCTGCACCGGAGGGAACCACATTCATCGAAGACCCCGCGTACGCCTGGGGGGCGCTGGTTAACGCGTGCCGTCTTCCTGCGGGTGTTATGGGAGTTCTCGTGGCCGCAGAAGCTGCGGCGTTCATGTCCACGCTGAGCTCTCTGATCAACTGGGGGAGCAGTTTCATGATGAACGATTTCTATCGGTTTTTAAAACCAACAAGTACGGAACGAAATCAGGTTTTCGTCAGTCGTTTGACGACGTTTTTTTTGTTCCTATTTGCGGCGCTGGTAGCTGTCCTGTATGTGAAAGGAATGGTCAGCTGGTTTTTGTTCATCAACTCGGTCATGGTGATGTTCATCATCCCCTTGTCGTGGTACCGTTTCTTCTGGTGGCGCTTCAATGTGTGGGGAGAATTGGCGGCCATCGTTTTAGGGCTTCCCCTGTCCGTTTTTGTCTGGTTCATCCTCGGTTTCCAGAGCAAACCATTGTGGCAGGGCGCAGGTCTGCTCTTTCTCTTGAGTCATTCCGTTTTAATCACCGTCACGCTGCTGACGCCTCCGGAATCGTCCGAGACGTTGATTCGATTTTACGAGCGTTGCCGTCCGCCGGGTTATTGGAATCAAATTCGAGAGA
Source organism: bacterium (assembly GCA_043824415.1). Lineage (GTDB taxonomy): Bacteria > Zhuqueibacterota > QNDG01 > QNDG01 > DSAB01 > JBDRSZ01. Next base: position 4,982 of record JBDRSZ010000041.1, read on the forward strand.
AGATTCCACGCATTCATGGCCAGGAATCCGCTGTGCGACATCTCCTATCGGATTGTCTCATCGGCATCATCGCCTGTTTGGGATTGGTCGTTGCGACGAACGCAGTATTTGCCGGGTCCTGGATGCTCGTTGTTGCGGGCACTGTCGCTTTTTTGTGCTTCGGAGCGCTGCTCGTCCATCGCGTCGTGGGAGAGGATTCTCCTCATCCAAGCGCATTTGTCAGTACAAATCAAGAATGAAAAAGAGGATAAAATCAAATTCGATTGTTTCATGAAAAGTTGGAGGTCTTTATTATGGCAAAAATCTACTACGCGGGCGACTGGGCGGTTCTAAACGGTCCGACCTTCTTCGAGACGCCTTTTGTACAGACGACGAAGGGGCTTGAAATTTTTAACTACGGTTCCTGGCTAAAGAACGCTCTGGAGTCCACGGGTGAGCATGATGTGAATTCGGTTCCCGCTTGGGATTTCTATAAGTTGGGACCGGGAGAGTTTGAGAAAATTTTAAAGGATTACGACATTCTGATTTTCAGCGACATTGAGGCGAAACTTTTCCATCTGGCTCCGAGTTTTTTCGATCGGGAAAAGTTCGGGACAAAGATACTGACGTTTCCAGACCGCATCCGACTGCTCATCGAGGCGGTGAGAGGGGGAAAGCGTCTCATGTTCTTAGGTGGCTGGAATTCCTTCGCGGGAGAGCGGGGCAAGGGCGGTTGGCAGAGAACGCAGCTGAGAGATATCCTGCCCGTTCGCTGCCTGGAGTACGATGATCTCGTAGAAACCACAGAAGGATTTACAGCCACAGCCGCAGAAAAGGGGAAGGAGGTTTTCAAAGGAATCGACTTTGAATCCATGCCGCCGATCTTGGGATACAACGAGACGATTCCCGTCGATGAAGGTGACGTTCTCGTCCGTGTAAAAGGGACGGAACATCCTCTATTGGCCGTCCGCAAAGCAGGCAAAGGAAAGGTTCTTGCTTACATGTCGGATCCCGCTCCGCACTGGGGGTGCAACTTTGTGTTCTGGGATGGGTATGCCGACTTCTGGATTAGATGCGTGGATATTTTGATGGATTAAGGTTCTTCTCGTTTTTCAGTAAGTAACGGATTGATGAAGAAAGACAGTCAAAAAGGAAAACCAAACGCAGGATATGGTGAACAAACCATCACGCCCCGGTTGGGCATTGAACTGACAGGCTACGGGTTTTATTTGAATCGACTGGCGAAGTCTGTAGCAGACGACCTGAAAGTCCGTGTTTTATTCTTGGAGAGCGATGGCGTTCGCATCGTCCTTATCAGTTGCGATCTGCTGAGTTTTTCGGTCGTGTATTCCGATTCCGTACGAAAAAAGATTGCTGAACGATTCGGTATTCCTGCGCAGAACGTCCTGCTGACCTGCACACACACGCATTCGAGTCCTGCCACGCAGTCACTTCTCGGAATCGGTGAAGTCGATCCGCAGTACGTTCATCGTGTCGGAGAGGCGATACTCGAAGCCGTCGGGGTAGCCGAGGCGAATATGGACGAATCTGAATTTGTATACGCGTTCGAGGCTGTCGAACCCATCGGCTTCAACAGGCGGACGCGTACTTTCGAGGGCATCGATCCGTGGCTCAAGGTGGGCGTCTTCAGACGTGCGCTGGAAAAAATCTACCTTCTTAGTTATGCATGCCATCCGGTCGTTCTCGGCCGGAACGAAGCGATCTCAGCCGACTGGCCGGGCGCCCTCATCCGAGAGATGGAGAATGCAGGGCATCGCGCGCTCTTTTTCCAGGGGTTCTGTGGGGACATCGATCCTGTAACGAATCTCAACCGCTGGGGAGAGGGTGATGTGGACGACCTACAGTTGTACGGGAAAATCCTTTCGGAAAGGGCATTTGAAGCGGAAGCACATGCTGTTTTTCAGAGATCGGTCCCTCTTGCGGCTGTCGAGAAACGGATCGATCTTCCTCTGGATGTATATTTGAAGGATGCTATTCAATCCGAGGCGGATCGATTTTTAAAGAGTCACGGTGATTATCCGTCGTCGGAGCGGTTTATTGGAGCGTGGAAGAGGATGGCTTTAGAGAAACATGCGGAATTCCAGGAAAAGCCGTTCATCGATAATATACCCATTCAAGTCGTTTCAATAGGTCGGTTGAAGATGATCGGACTGCCTGGAGAGGTGTTCTGTGGAATCGGTCTTCGCCTTCAGGAAGCGTATCGCCTCGTGATACCCGTAGGTCTTGCGAACGGGAATGTCGGATACCTACCGACGAAAAGCACGTACGAGAAACCCGATGATTACGCCTGTTCTTGCGCTCCGAAAATCAGCTCTGTATTTCCGTTTTCCAGAGAAACGGAGACACTTCTCGTGCGAGAGAGCTGTTCACTGTTGGATACAATTCAAGAATCGTAGCGCGCCAGAGGCGCACATTTTTAAATCATAACCGTGTCTTCTTATTCTAAATTTCTTGTAAAAAAAACAAAGACTTTAATCGCAATACGATAGGTAGACAAATATGGATAAACCTTCACTAACTGAACGTCTGGATGCGCTGTATGAATTCGACCGTGAGCCGGTCTCTCAAAACAAGCTCCAGGGTTTCGGAAAATTTTTGGGCATGTATGCCGGAGAACACGTAGCAGGGACGGAGTTCGTCATCGGTCCGCTTTTCGTTGTGCATGGAGTCTCTGCTTCCGACCTTTTCTTGGGATTGATCGTGGGAAACATCTTGGCTGTTCTGAGTTGGGCATTCCTCTGCGCGCCCATCGCAGTCAGGGTACGGCTGACGCTGTACTGGATGCTCCGAAGGATCTGTGGCCCCGCGCTGACTTTCATCTACAGTATCGTCAACGCACTCATGTTCTGCTTCCTCGCGGGCGCGATGATCGCCGTGGCTGCGACTGCCGTCGGGCTTCCCATCCATATGCCCATGCCGGGCCTGAACGACATAGTCCCTTCGAGCTTCCTCTGGGTGCTGGTCGTGTTTATCGTCGGCAGCGTGGTCACGATGCTCGCTATTCTTGGATTTGAGAGGTTCGCCCATTTCTCGAAGGTGTGCGCACCCTGGATGTTTCTCGTGTTCATCGCAGCGGCACTGGCCGTGCTTCCGAGACTCGGATGCAATTCGTTTTCCGATTTCTGGAGAGTGGCAAACGATAAAATCTGGACGGGCGTGCCTGTGGAGGGTCAGTCGAAGTTCACCTTCTGGCACGTGATGTTTTTCGCCTGGTTCTGCAACATGGCCATGCACATCGGCATGGCCGACCTGTCGATTCTCCGCTATGCGAAACGATGGACCTACGGGTTTGCGAGTGCTGCGGGTATGTTCCTGGGACATTTCGTCGCGTGGATCTGTTCTGGGATTCTCTGCGCTGCGGCGGACGTGACGATCGCGCCAGGGCCGATTGCTTATATGGGCGCGGGCGTTGCAGGAGCCGTGTGCGTTGTCATCGCCGGATGGACGACGGCAAACCCGACGCTCTACCGTGCGGGATTGGCCCTTCAAGTCGCTACGCCCAACTGGAAACGGTGGAAGGTCACTTTGGCGGCCGGGGGCGTGACGACGGTCGCAGCCTGCTTTCCGGCGCTTGTTATGCGGCTGCTCGACTTTGTTGCCCTGTACGGTTTGATTCTGATGCCCATGGGAGCGATCCTGTTCGCCGATTTCTGGATACTGCCCAAATTAAATCTCAGGCAGAATTTCGCCGAATACAGCCGGTCGATGGTCAACTGGTCTGCGGGCATCAGCTGGGCGGTGACGCTCTTTGTTGCGTTTCAGATGCCGCTTGAAATCTATTTCAAGGGCTTCCCAGGGTGGTTTATCGCGATGATTTGTTATATTACTTTGAGCAGCGTCGAACAAAGGATTCGAAGCAGGACTATAAAATAGAGGACAGCGTATGCGAACGTTCATACTCACGTTGGCCGTATTGGGATTGATCCTCACCGTCGTCCCGTCGTTTTTCGTGTTCTTCGGACGGACGTCGTGGGAGATTCACTCCCGTTTGATGATCATCGGTATGGTGCTGTGGTTTGTTTTTGCACCCATCGCCATGAAAGAAAAAGTGCATTCTAAGTGAGAGGAGAGAGTCATGAAGAAATGGATGGAATTTGCGATGCTCTTCGTCATCGTAGTATTTGTTTTATGTACAAAAATGAGGAAAAGCGATGTTTCAGTAACACACTTGCGATGCGAGTATTTCGAAAATCCTTCAGGGATCGACGCGCTCCAGCCGCGGTTGAGTTGGATACTCGAATCTCCAACGCGTGGACAAAAGCAGAAGGTATACCGGATACTCGTTTCGTCCAGTCTGCAGAATTTGAACAAAGATGTCGGCGACCTCTGGGATTCGGGAAGGGTGGAGAGCGACCAATCCACACAGATTGTCTACACCGGCCAGATACTCCAATCGCGGATGGTGTGCCATTGGAAGGTCTGTGTCTGGGATAAGGACAGCATGCAGACCGTGTATAGCCAACCTGCGTTCTGGTCTATGGGCCTTCTATCCGATGCCGACTGGAAAGGATCGTGGATCGGGATGAAGAGGGATGTCAATCTCCCGCAGGAAGACCGGGTGCCCGGGCCGCCTCCACCGTGGTTTCGGAAGACGTTCACTGCGGATAAATCCGTTCGGAAAGCCGTTATCTATGCGACCGCATTGGGTCTTTACGAATTGTACATCAATGGTGAGCGCGTGGGAGAGGATGTGTTCGCGCCGGAATGGACGGATTACGACAAACGTATCCAATACCGGGCGTTCGATGTCACGAAGATGCTGCGGGAGGGTGCAAATGTCTTGGGCGCAGTCGTCGGGGACGGCTGGTACAGCGGGTATGTGGGCTGGCAGAGCCAGCGGGGCCACTACAGCCTGCAGAACAGCTTTCTGGTCAGTCTATATATCGAATACACCGACGGCACCACCTCCGTCGTGGCGACGGATAGAACGTGGCGTTGTTCAGAGGGTCCCATCCTGAGCGCCGATCTGCTGATGGGAGAATCGTACGATGCGCGCCTGGAAATGCCGGGATGGAGCGCTGTCGGATTCGATGATTCGAAATGGCAGTCCGTCACTGTTTTGGATCAGCCCTCAGCGAAACTCGTCTCCCAACCCTCAGAACCTGTCCGAATCACAGAAACGATTCGTCCTGTGGGGATGACCGAGCCCGAAACCAAGACGTACGTGTTCGATTTAGGACAGAACATTGCAGGATGGGCGAAACTCCGCGTGAGCGGAGACGCGGGTACGAAAGTCACGCTGCGGTTTGCGGAGCGGTTGAATCCAGACGGAACGATTTACACGACAAACCTTCGAAAGGCAAAGGCCACGGATACCTACATCCTCAAGGGTGAGGGTGAAGAAGTGTTCGAGCCCCGTTTCACGTTCCACGGATTCCAGTATGTCGAAGTCACGGGCTATCCAGGCGTGCCCGATCTGGACGTGGTGACAGGAATCGTCGTTCATTCGAATATCACGCCTGCGGGATCGTTTGCGTGCTCGGATTCGATGGTCAATCAACTCTTTTCCAACTTGAGATGGGGACAGCGGGGCAATTATATCAGCATTCCGACGGACTGTCCGCAGCGGGATGAGCGCCTGGGATGGATGGGCGATGCGCAGGTTTTTATCCGGACGGGCTCGTTCAACTTCGACGTGGCCGCATTTTTCACAAAATGGATGCAGGACGTGGAGGATGCCCAGTCCGAGGAGGGCGCGTTTCCCGACTTTGCCCCCAGGGTGAAGGATGAGACGATGACCGGTTTCGAGGCGGCTCCCGCATGGGGAGATGCTGGCGTGATCGTTCCATGGACTGTTTATCGCGTGTATGGGGATGTCCGCATCCTTGAAAAACATTGGGATGCGATGGTCCGCTGGATGGATTTTATCCAAGAAGCGAATCCGGATTTCATCAGGAAGAATCGGTTGAACAATAATTACGGGGATTGGCTGTCCATTAAGGCGGACACGCCCAAAGACCTGCTGGCAACAGCCTACTGGGCTTACGACGCCAAGCTTATGTCTCGGATGGCCGGCGTTTTGGGTTTCGATGAGGAGAAAGAAAAGTACGCGTCTCTGTACGATCATATTAAATCCGCGTTCCAGAAGGCGTACGTCCTGCCGGACGGACACATCAAAGGAGAGACGCAGACAGCGTACGTACTGGCTCTCGCATTCGACTTTTTTCCTTCGGACGCGAAGGAAAAAGCGGCGGAGCATCTCGTGAAGAACATCGAAGCGAGAGACTGGCATCTGTCCACCGGATTCGTGGGATGCGGCCAGATCAATCCGGTTCTCACGGAAATCGGGTATTCCGATGTCGCTTACCGACTTCTCTTGAACGACACGTTCCCCTCGTGGGGATATTCCATCAAGCAAGGAGCCACGACGATCTGGGAACGGTGGGACGGATGGACCGAGGAGAATGGATTTCAAGATCCTGGGATGAATTCGTTCAATCACTACGCTTCCGGAGCCGTCGGTGAGTGGCTTTACCGATTCGTCGCTGGTATCGATCTCGATGACGTGCAGCCTGGATACAAGACGTTTCGCATCCAGCCGACTCCGGGAGGCGATCTCGATTTTGCGAAGGCGGAGTACGAGTCGATTCATGGAAAGATCGTCAGCGGGTGGAAAATTGAAGACAATCAGATGGTCATGGAGGTGACAGTGCCGACGAATACGACTGCGGAGGTTTCTATACCGGCGAAGGATGTGTCGGCTATCACAGAAAGCGGGAAGCCCGTTTCTGAAGCGGAAGGTGTTTCCTTCCTTCGGATGGAGGATGGAAGGGTCGTTCTTAAAGTGGAATCAGGGGATTATCGTTTTGTGTTTCCGCGGTCATCGAATAAGAAATAATGATGTATACTCAACACAAAGTGGTTTTCGGATTTTTATCGGAGACCTCACCTAAATCCTCTCCTTGAAAAAAGGAGAGGACCACATTGTGAAATCCGAAAACCACTTTTGTTCGACTATATTGTTAAACGATTGGAGTTTCCGATGAAAAGACGTCAATTCATGAAGTCCGTGGGAGCGGGCATGGCTGCTTTAGCCATCCCCAATTGCAGTCGAAGAGGGATGTCGAAGAGACCGAACATCCTGTTTATCATGTCGGACGACCACGCTTCGCATGCGATCGGCTGCTACGGGAGCAGGATCAACAAAACGCCCAACATCGATAGGATAGCGGATGGGGGCGTCCGCTTCGACAACTGTTTCTGCACAAACAGCATCTGCGCGCCCAGCCGGGCCGTCATCCTCACGGGAAAACACAGCCACTTGAACGGCGTCCGGGACAACGCTTTACAGTTCGACGGGACGCAGCAAACGTTTCCCAAGCTGCTGCAGCAGGCGGGATACCAGACCGCGATAATCGGCAAGTGGCATCTGAAGAGCGATCCGACGGGTTTCGATTACTGGCATATCCTCCCCGGACAGGGACAATACTACAACCCGGACTTGATCGAAATGGGGGAGAGCAAACGCATTACGGGATACGTGACGGACATCCTGACCGACATCGCAGTGGATTTTTTAGAGACGAAGCGGGATAAGAACAAACCGTTTCTACTGATGCTCCACCACAAAGCACCCCATCGGAACTGGCAGCCAGCTCAGCGTCACCTGACGATGTACGATGATGTGAAATTTCCAGAACCCGAAACCCTGTTTGACGACTATTCGACCCGGTCCGCAGCTGCACGAGAGCAGGAGATGACGCTCCGAAATCACATGCAGGAAACGTATGACCTCAAAATGGGGCCCGCTCCGGAAAGGATGAACGAGGAACAGAAGGCGGCCCGGGAAGCGGCATACGGTCCGAAGAGAGAGGCTTTTAAGCGAGAGAAACCGGAAGGAGATGACCTCGTCCGATGGAAGTATAAGCGGTACATGGAGGACTACTTGGGCTGCATCGCTGCCGTGGACGAGAGTGTCGGCCGGGTTTTGGATTATCTTAAAGCATCTGAACTTGCGGAGAATACGGTCGTTTTGTACACGTCCGATCAGGGCTTTTATTTGGGCGAGCACGGCTGGTTCGATAAGCGGTTCATGTACGAGGAATCCCTCCGCATGCCGCTTCTGGCACGATTCCCGGCGTACATCAAGTCGAGCTTTGAAAACGACGACATGGTCAGTAATCTGGACTTCGCTCCGACTTTTCTCGACCTTGCCGGTATATGGAAACCGGAGGACATGCAGGGGCGCTCCTTCCTAAAACTCCTGCAAGGAAAAGAGGTGAAGGATTGGAGAGAATCGGTCTATTATCATTACTACGAGTATCCGGCCGTGCACATGGTGAAGCGGCATTATGGCGTCCGGACGAAACAGTACAAGCTGATGCATTTTTACTATGACATCGATGCGTGGGAATTGTACGACATGAAAAAAGATCCCAACGAATTGCATAATGTATACGACGATCCCAGTTATGCGAATGTGGTCGCTGACTTGAAAGCCGAATTGA
>JBDRSZ010000042.1:0-2378 GCA_043824415.1 bacterium
TCTATTTTTATTGAAGTCGTGGAAATAGTGGGATCCCTCCAGTGTGGATCGCAGGGACCCCCATCGCTCTTTGAGTTCAAACGTTGCGGAAAGACTTTGATAGAATAAGCTTTCTTTGATCTTTTCGTAAATGGTCTCTTCTTGGTATTTAGCATTTTTGAAGGCGGCTTTGTACAGAAAACGAAATTCCCTGCGCGTGTAATCGGAATACGGAAACACGTTGTATTCAATGGCCGGGGCGATTTCATAAGATAGATTAAGATTTCGGTACGTGGATGATGTAACGTTACCAAATCCTCCGACAGACCAGTGATTTCCGATACTTTTCACAATCAGGCCCCGGAATTCCTTTGAATCAGAAATGTATGTATCCCATCCTTCACTTCCATCCGTTTCCTCTTCACCTTCGAATTTATATTTGTCCACTTCATATTCGTAGTTCACGCTCAAACTTATCTTTAAATTCGGAGTGACGCGGTCTGCAGAAAAAGAGGCGTCGTAAGAGTACTCCCGTCTTGAACTCTCCCCGCTGATCCTTGGATCGAACCGGATGTTAAAAACCCAGTAATCCCATTTATCGATGACATCCGTCGGTTTGGTTACGCTTCGGTAGGAAATGGTGATGTAATCGGCCAAAGGCGTCTTCTCCACGTATCGGATCAATCCTCTTTTCAGGACTTTAACGATGTCGCTTCGGGTCATTTCCTCTGTATCCATCTGCCTGGATACGTATTTCAGCGTGTCGTTCACGCCCACGAAATTCATCTGTCCGATGAGCTTGATGGTGTATTCGTTACCGCCGGCCCCTGTCCTCTCCTCGGTCATCATGATGTAGACCTGGGCCTGTTTTCTGTCTCGGACATAATTGACGAAGGGAATCTCTGTTTTGATGTATTCTTCAAACCGTCTCGAAACATCCAAATAGACCTTGACGGCTTTTTCCTGCAACAAATTCTGATTTGCGTCTTCCTGCTCTTGAGAAATTACGGTTGTCGTGAGGAGAAAAGCATGTGCTAACAGTAAGCAAAAAAACATAACCCAGCGAAAAACCGACAATCTGTTACATACCTTTTTCATCCTGATTCTCCGTTCTTTTTTTAAATAGAAAATACATCTACATACCAACCATCACAATTTCTGCTGGGATGGAGGGTTCTATAAGATGTTCGAGTCTGTCTTCGAATTTCGTCTTCAACACGGGGATGGCTACTTTTCGGCCCCCTTGTAACTTATAGATATCCCCGCCCGGCTGGATTGGTCGATCGTTGTTTCCATATTGGGCAGGCTTTTAACGTATTCGTAAAATTCTCCTGTCCCTCCTCTGCGCCTTCCGCGCCCTCCTGATACGTTATGCGCGGCAAAGCAGCCGCCTACCTCGAGTTTGGGCAACACGGCCACGAGATAATTTTTGTACCAGCCCTTGTCGGCATCGCAAAAGACAAAGTCGAAAGGTCCCTCGAGCTTGGGCACCAACTCATGAGCATCGGCCAGCCGGGCATCGATGTATTCTGACAATCCGGCTTCCTCGAAGTGGGCCAGTGCTTCTCTGTACCGACCTTCGTTGATTTCGACAGTAATGAGTTTTCCGCCCGTCTTGCTCAGCGCCCATGCAATCCAGATTCCCGAATGTCCCGTAGAGGTGCCGATCTCAAGAGCCTTCTTGTATTGATGCTTGATAATGAGATCATACAATACCTTTCCGTCGTATGCAGAGATGTTGGCATTCCTCCAACTCCACTGATGCGTTTCGAGGAACGCTTTGACCTTCTCGTCGAGGGTCTGATTGGCTTTCAGACTCTGACAAAAAATCCGATGGGTGAAAAAACCCAGGGATAAGAATAACACAACAATCGGGGAATGAAGGAAATGTCGCTTTTTCATTCTGATCTCCAATCCGTAACGATTAAGTATAAATTTAAAAAAACATCTGAATTATACAAAGGAATTATCATATGTTATATCCGAAACAAATACGATGCTTTCATCAGCAATGTACTTGCCTCATCTCCAGCAATGGCTTTACTCAATGGCATTGCGCCTCTGCTTTTGTAGGATATGCTGAGGGTTTTCCCCATGCCAACTTCCATTCCCAGCAGCGCATCGATTTTCATCCGATCATCGTGTGAATCGTGTTGAAGAATCGTACTGAAAAAAACATATCGTGTGATTTGCCAGTTGAATCCTGTTGTGCTGATCGCCCCTTCAAACAATGTGGTTCCATCTTCTTTTTTGTATTGCCTGGTGTAGTCCGTTCCAACCAATATTTTGAATGTAGGCGTAGGCCGTATTGAGAGTAAAAAACCGCCTTTCAATTCGCGTCCATCAAAAGCTTCGGTAAAATCAGAATTATATACCGGGGTCTCTGAGAATATAAAGGA
>JBDRSZ010000043.1:0-6204 GCA_043824415.1 bacterium
TTGTTACTAAAAAAATTTCGGATCTTCCACACTATTTTTATAATGATGAGATAAGTAAACCGATACCGGGAATTAGATTAAATGAATTGTCAGAAAGGGAAGAAATTGAGTTGGAATTACGGTTTCCTGATAATGATTCAACCATTAAAAAAATTAATGGACGTGTCTTTGTTTATATCGAGTTTGAAGGTGATTCAGTTACCCAAAACTTCGAGCTACCTTATAGATAATCTTATGACCAAATTATACACCAGATCGAAGTGCGCCACCCTTTTCTAAGTTTGGATAATTTCGTGCAATCAATACGGTGAAGGAATCCCAATGAATAAATCCAAAGCCATTTTTTTAAGATTAAAAAAGCATCGCCTCATCGCTCTCCTGACTCCAAAAAATACTGAGGAATGTGTCGTTGCCTACGAAACTCTTAATCCACTCGGCATCACGCTGGAAATCGCGTTCCGCTCCGATGCCGCATACAACGGAATAAAAGCCGTCCTGTCCAAGTATCCGGAAGCGCTCATCCTCGCAGGAACCGTCATGACGGCGGAACAGGCCCAAAAAGCAATCAAAGCCGGCGTCGCGGGCATTGTGTCCGCGGATTACATCCCCGTAGTCGTCGAGATCTGTGTGAAGAACGACGTCATGTGCATCCCCGGCGGCCTGTCCGATGCAGGCAAACAGCTCGTACAGAAGGCCGATTTGTCCGGGTGTGATCTCGATACGTTAAAGGAAAAATTCCCGTACCAGTGGATTTACAAACTCTTTCCGGCAATTGCAGGCACACACTCCAACGCTGAGATGGCAAAAGCGTGGAAAGGCCCGTACAAAGGATTGACTGTCGTCTACACCGGCGGTGTCTCGCTCCGGAATGTGGGCGATCTGTACCGGATCGATCCGGACGGTATCTTCTGCGCATCGGCTCTGACCAAGTCCATTCAGGATCCCGACAAAATGGAAGCAGAAGCAAGAGAATGGATCAGCGCCATTCACGGCGCGGAAGCGAAAAAGAAGCTGCGAAAAGATACAAAACCAAAACGGGTACAGAAGCCTGCGAAAGTCGTCACATTCGGTGAGATCATGCTCCGGCTGTCTCCACCCGATCACCAACGGTTCGTTCAGACAAAAACCTACGATGCGACTTTCGGCGGTGCGGAAGCCAACGCGGCAGTCGCTTTCGCCGGCTTCGGGTTGCGGTCCTGCTTTGTGACTGCGCTGCCGGACCACGAAATCGGTCAGTCCGCGGTCAACACTTTACGGGCGTTTGGAGTCGATACAACGTGGATTCTCCACCGAGGGAAAAGAGTGGGCATCTATTTCCTCGAACACGGCGCATCCCAGCGTCCCTCAAAGGTCATCTACGACCGGGCAGGCTCCTCCGTCTCGGAGATTCGGCCAGGCCAAATCGATTGGAACCGTATCCTCGAAGACGCTTCTTGGTTCCACTGGTCGGGCATCACGCCCGCGTTGAGCGATTCCGCCGCCGAAGTCACACTCGAAGCTCTGCAGGCAGCCCAATTAGCCGGAGTGACAGTCAGCGTCGACCTGAACTACAGGAAGAAACTCTGGTCGAAAGAAAAAGCCCGTGAAGTCATGACGAAACTCATGGCGTACGTCGATATCGCCATCGGTAACGAAGAAGATGCGGAGTGTTTCTTCGGCATCAAAGCGAAATCTTCCGACGTGAAATCCGGCAAATTGGATGTGGAAGGATACCGTCACGTGGCTGAACAAATGGCGACGCAGTTCGGATTACGAAAAACGGCCATTACGTTGAGAGAAAGCATCTCCGCGTCCGACAACCTCTGGTCCGCTTGCGTGTACAACGGCAAGGAATTTTTTCATAGCAGAAAATACCAGATTCACATTGTCGACCGTGTAGGCGGAGGCGACGCCTTCAGCTCTGGATTCATCTACGGCATTCTGTCGGGACAGTCCGACAGGGAAGCCTTAGAATTCGGTGTCGCCGCATCCTGCCTGAAACAGACGATTCCCGGCGATTTCAACCTCGTCAACGTCCAGGAAGTCGAAAAACTCATGGCAGGGGACACGACAGGAAGAGTCCAGCGGTAAAAGGAATTTATATCTATTTTAGGATCATAACAATGAAAGGAGTCGAGCCATGTCAGAGAAAATGGGCCGCCGTTCATTCATCAAGACAAGCGCAGCCATTGGAGCCTCGTCCCTCATCGGAGGCAATGTCATCGCAGGCTGCGGAAAGAAAGAATCGGCAACTGCGAAAAGTATCAAAGATTTGGGTATCTCCGTCGTCAATGGAGAAGACTACCTCAAGAACACTCTGAAAGCCGTCGAACAACTGGGCGGGATGGAACAATTCGTGCCCAAAGGTTCACGGGTCGCCATCCTCGCCAATCCCCAGAGGAACAATCCCGGCGCCTTCACCAAACCAGAGATCGTGCGCGCTGCCATTCAGATGTGCAAGAAAGCGGGAGCGAAAGATGTCGCCTGTATCAGCCAGCTCCCGGATGAGAACTGGGAAAAGACCGGACTAAAAAAAGTGGTCACGGAGGAGGGAGCCAGCCTCGTCATCGTCGATCGGAGTGATGCATCTCAGTTCAAGGCTGTTCCCGTTCCAAAGGGCATCGCGCTCAAAGAAGCCATGATCATGAATGAATTCTACAAATACGACGTTTTCATCGACATGCCCATCACGAAGGATCACGCGGGGAACAAATTCACGGGCACGATGAAGAACCTCATGGGGCTTTCTTCCTCAAAGACGAACCGGTCCTTTCACATGCAGGATTGGACGACCGACGCCAACGCCATCGCACATCTTGAGCAGTGCATCGCTGACCTGAATACCATCGTCACGCCCACACTCTGCATCGTTGACGCAACAGAATTTATCACGACCAACGGCCCGTTCGGTCCCGGCGAAATCATCAAACCGCAGAAAGTGGTCGCCGGCGTGGACCGAGTGGCCATCGATTCCTACTGCTGCACACTGTGGGGACTCCAGGCCAAGGACATCCTCCAGATCAACAAGGCCTACGAGCATAAAATGGGCGAGATGGATTTAACGAAGGTGAAAGTGAAAGAATCGACCGCCTGATCGTTCGTCAGATCCACTCGGTTTTAGTTCAAATATTCTCTCTCATTCCAATCAATAGGAGTGCATCATGAAGGATAGAATGAATCGCCGCGAATTCATCAAGCACAGCGCAGTCATCGGCACATCCTCCGTCGTTGGAGGAAGCATCCTATCCAATCTTTTCGGAAACACAGCGAATTCCTTGTTCGGCAATGAAAAGATCGACATCGTCGCAGTCCAGGGGGATGATTATTTCGCCAACTCCATCAAAGCCGTCGAGCTACTGGGCGGCATGAAAAAGTTCGTGACAAAGCAGTCCAAGGTCGGCCTCATCATCAACTCACCGTGGAGAAACGTCGGGACGTACACGAATCCGACCGTCGCGCTGGCCGTTTTGAAGATGTGTCTCGATGCCGAAGTCAAGGAAATCATCAGCGTCGAAGGGGCCTCGCAGGCGTACTGGGACAGGAGCGATCTCGCGAAACAATTTTCCGAGCAGATTCAAAGTCTGAAATCCTCGGGCGACTATACGAAGGTGGATATCCCCAAAGGCAAGAAGCTCAAAGAAGCCGAAGTGAAGAAAGCGCTCCTAGAGTGCGACGTCCTCATCGACATCCCCATCTCCAAGGACCACGCGGGGACGCGGTTCACGGGCAACATGAAGAACCTGATGGGCGCTTGCTCCCGTACGACGAACCGTTTCTTCCATTTCGGGTCCGGAGCGAAACAGGCCTACGACGACGTGGAACATCTGTCCCAATGCATCGCCGACCTGAGCCTCGTTCGCAAGCCCGACCTCTGCATCGTCGACTCCACAGAGTGCGTCACGACGAACGGCCCGGCAGGCCCGGGTGAGATGGCGAAACCCAAAAAGATCGTCGCGGGAACCGACCCTGTGGCCGTCGATGCGTACACGGCTTCATTGCTGGGACGCCAGCCCCAGAACATCCTGATGATCAAAATGGCGCACGAACACGGCCTCGGAGAGATGGATTTCACAAAACTTCAGGTGGAAGAAGTCGCACAGTAGCGATCCAATCTGAATAATTTATAAACCACAGATGAACACGGAATAAAACACGGAAATGAATAAGACAAAGACATAGTTAAATTGGTTTATGATGGTGTTTCAGATTATTCCTTTTGATTTTCTTCATTTTAATCCAATGTTTTATCTTTATCTGTGCTGTTCTGTGTTGATCCGTGGTAGATAATTCAGGCCAAAAAAGGAAAACGCCGATGAAAAAATTCAAAGGATTTTTCTTGCTCCTCCTCACGGCTCTGCTGATGCAGTGTGCCGGGCAGTCGGAAACACAATCTGCTCTCTCCAAGCTCCTGCCTTCCGAAAATGAACTGGCAGGATGGAAGCCGCTCTTTGAGCCGCAGACCGCCGAAGGCGAGGACCTCTACCTTCTCATCAACGGAGGCGCCGAAATCTACCACGAATACGGATTCAAGCGTGCCATCATCCAATCCTACGAGAATCCGAACGGCAAGTCCATCAACCTCGAAATATACGAGATGGAAAGCTCTGAAAGCGCATACGGAGTCTACACCTTTAAAACGGGCGAAAAGGGCAAGCGCGTCGCCATTGGACGCGAAGCCCTCCTCGAGGATTACTTTCTCAATTTTTGGAAGGGAAGTTGTGTCGTCACGCTCATCGGATTCGGCTCGGATGACGAAACAATTCAGGGCCTGATGGCAATGGCCAAAACCATCGACTCGAAATTGGAGGACGCTGGAAAGAGACCCGCTCTGGTCGAGTGTCTGTTAGAAGACAATCTGGAGCCTCATCGAATCACATATCTCAGGGGAAATCTGGCTCTGTTTAACCGATACGAATTCGACACGGAAAACATCTTCGGATTGAGAGAGGGCGTGCTCGGTGACTACGGCAGCCACAAGATATTCGTCCTCCATTACAGCGATGAAAGCGAATGCCTCCATTGGTGCGAGAACGCCGTGAACAGATTGCAATCGAACCCAAAATTCAGTGGTGGAAAACATGAAAAAAATGTGTTTTCCTCCGCCGACGACAAAGGCCGGCACATTCGCATTGAGCCTTACCGGAATAACATTATCATCGTCCTCGGGGCCGACCCAACCCATGCCGCGGCGATACTCGAAAAACAGAAAATGAAAATCGACCGCATGTCTAAAAATGCGGGCTAACGACTTTCCGATTCTTAGAAAACGAGGAGAAAACACGATGCGTCAAAATCCAATACGACGGTGGGGGGCCTTTCTGTTCGCTCTGTACGCCGTTCACACTGCCTTCGCACAATCGGGAAACAGTGCCCTCATCCTCCAGGAAATAACATGGACGGATGTTCAAAAATACTTGAAGACGAACGACATGGTCATCATCCCCCTGGGAAGTACAGAGCAGCACGGGCCGCACCTGCCCCTCGGAACAGACTGCTTCGAAGCCGTCGGCATCTCGAAGATCATCTCCGAGAGAACCGGCGTGCTCGTCGCTCCGGTCCTCTGGGTCGGGTACAGCCTGTACCACTCGGGTTTTCCAGGCACGCTCAGTCTCAAGCCGGAGACGATGGAAGAAGTCCTGTTCCAGACAGTCGAGATGCTCATGAAATACGGCTTCCGCCGTTTCATGTTCTTCAACTATCACGGCGGAAACAACATCGTGCAATCCAGTGTCATCCAGAGAATCAACCACTCCACGGAAGCCGTGGCCGTCGCGATAGGACACGGCAGCTCAATCCAGAAAAGCGGGGAAGGTGAATTCTTCGACTGGCACGCCGGCAAGAGCGAGACCTCCATCATGCTCTACTTGAGGCCAGAACTCATCAAGATGGAGAGGGCGGAGAAGCCGACGATCCATTTTACACCCAAGACCGAAGAGCTTGGGAAGCTCGCTCAAAAGAACCCTCTCCTCACTCCTGTTTGGAATTCCCTTTTGGGCGTGCCCGTCGAAACGAAAAAAGGAGGCTCCAGCCGTGAGCTTTCGAGCAACGGCATCTGGTCGTTCAGCGACCCCAAATCGGCCACGAGGGAGATCGGAGAAAAATCCGTATCGGGTATGGTCGAGACCGCTGTCCGTTTCATCCAAGCATGGAAGCAGGCAAAGATGTAACGGATATTGTTAAAAACACTTTTTAAGATATTCTTCATGCTGAGCGTAGCCGAAGCAT
>JBDRSZ010000044.1:0-8132 GCA_043824415.1 bacterium
GCTGCGTTTTTCAGCGGCGAACAGAAGGATCCCTGCCATTCCGGTGATGACGGGCACTCCTCCTGCAGGAATCTGAACGGACGGCGGCCAGGGCGGGCCGGCGGCGAGTACCAGGATAACTCCTGCGAGTATTCCGGTCCCAAAGAAAACCGAGAATCGGATAGCCTCGGATGCACTCTTGACGAGGAACTTCGTACAAAAAATCGATAGTCCGACGAGAGAAAAAAGGAAAGTCGATTCCATCAATAACTCTCCTCTTTCGAAGGGTATTTTCCATCCTTCACGTCTTTCGAGTACGTTTCGACGGCCGTACGTATTGTCTGGGCCAGCTCCGCATACCGCCGGACGAATTTCGGCTTGAACGCCTCGAAGAGGCCGAGCATGTCGTGGGTGACGAGGATCTGGCCGTCGCAGTCGGGTCCTGCGCCGATACCGATGGTCGGGATGGAGACGGACCGGGTGATTTCTCGAGCGAGGGGCGCCGGAATTTTTTCCAACACCATGGCGAACGCTCCCGCCTCTTCCATCATTATAGCATTCCGTTTCAGCTCTTCGGCCTCGTCCGTTTTCTTGCCGCGGAGGCAGTAGGTTCCGAAGGAGCGAATCGACTGGGGAGTGAGTCCGAGGTGACCCATCACCGGAATACCCACGCTGACGAGCCTGCGGATTGTTTCCGCCATGGGCTCCCCGCCCTCGACTTTAACGCCGTCTGCGCCTCCTTCCTTCAGGAAGCGGCCTGCATTCCGGATGGCCTCCTCGGGCGTCACCTGGAAGGAGAGGAAGGGCATGTCCGCGATGAGGAGCGCTCTTTTCACTCCACGCGAGGCGGCCTGGGAGTGGTAGATCATCTGGTCGATGGTGATGGGGAGGGTCGTCTCGTGTCCTGCGAAGACCATGGCGCCGGAGTCGCCGACGAGGATGAGGTCGACTCCGGCCGCGTCCAGGAGTGAAGCCGTGATGTAATCGTACGCTGTCAGACAGGCGATCTTTTCGCCCCTCTTTTTCATTTCTTTGAGTTTCGGGATCGTGATTTTTTCTTTGGGATCCATTTTCTCTTTCCCCCTTATCGACTTACTGATTACATTTTTGTTTTTTGCTGGACATTTATCTATCTGAACATCGTCGGTTGTACTTCTGAGAATCAAATTGTAAAATTAAAAAGAAAGATGGAATCCAGATTCATCGGATTAATAAAATTCCTGTGAAATGTAGGAACCTATAATAAAAGAAGCAAGCATTTTCGATAAAGAGTCCCCTGAGACCTGAAGGGATTTTATGTCAAATGCCTTGTGATGAATAACAGTCTCATTCATCCAAGATTTCATCTATCCAGGCCGAGCCGACGACGATGTCGCCGTCGTAGAACACGGCCAGCTGACCGGGCGTGATGGCCCTCTGGGGCCGTTCGAATTCTATTTGTACTTTCTGTTTTCCAATCGGTTTTACTGACGCCCAGGCCGGACGGTGTCTGTACCGTATCCTCACTTTTACGCGGATAGGTTTCGATATTCCGGTTACGGAAATCCAGTGGGGATCGCTTGCGGTGAATCGCTTGTGATAGAGGTCGCTTTCATCACCGATGACGATGGTGTTCGTGTCTGCGTCGATTTTCGTGACATAGACGGGTCGTCCGACAGCGATGCCGAGCCCTTTCCTCTGGCCGATGGTGTAGCCGATGATTCCTTCGTGGAAACCCAGGGTCTTTCCCTCTCTATCGATGATCGGGCCTTTTGGGGACGGCGTTCCTTCCCGTCGTTGAATGAAACCCGATACGTTTCCGTCGGGGATGAAGCAGACTTCCTGGCTATCCGCTTTATTTGCGACGGGCAGGCCGAACCGTCGGGCGAGCATTCGGATTTTTGATTTTGGGAAGTTTCCGATGGGGAACAGCGTCCGGCTGAGGGATTCCTGGGACAGTCGAGCGAGAAAATAGGACTGGTCTTTGCCCCGCTCTTTTCCGCGCTTCAACAGGAACCTCTTCTTTTCCGGGTCGTATCCGATGACGGCGTAATGTCCCGTCGCTAAGAATCCGGCGTCCAACTCGTCCGCTTTCTTTAGCAGATCTCCGAATTTAATGGACGGATTGCAGACGGCGCACGGGTTGGGCGTCCTGCCTTTCCTGTATTCGGAGACGAAATAATCGACGACGTTTTTTTTGAACGACTCCTGGAGCGAAACGTTGTAGTGCGGAATGCCGAGCAGACGGGCGACGCGGCGGGCGTCTTTCAGGTCATCGTCGGAGCAGCATCGGTTGTCGTTCCCCCAGAACTTCATCGTCACGCCGACGACGTCGTGGCCTTTTTCCTTCAGAAGGGCGGCTGCCACCGAGGAGTCCACGCCGCCGCTCATGGCCACGACAACACGCTCCTTACGCATACTCCAGCATTCTCTCCAAGGCCGTTCCTGCCCGATGGATGATTTCTCTGGAGACCGTGATTTCGTGCTGTTCCTTGAGGAAGGCTTTGTGCAGGTCCTCGAGACGGGTGATTTTCATTCCCCGGCACATCTTTGCCGAACCCGCCGAATAGAATGTTTTACCAGGATTTTCTTTCTTCATCCGATAGAGAATTCCCTCTTCGGTTCCGATGAGGAATTTCTTAGCGGGGGATTCCCGTACGAACCGGATCATCCCGCTCGTGGATAAGACTTCGTCGGCACTGTCGATGACTTCCGGCGGGCACTCGGGATGGACGATGAGGACAGCGTCAGGGTGGGTTTCTTTAGCGCGGAGGACTTCCGTTTTCGTGAATCGGTCATGGACGTAGCAGTAGCCGTCCCATGCGATAATTTTCTTCTCAGTGAACCGCTGGACGTAGGCGGCAAGATTGCGGTCGGGCGTGAAGATGATTTCGTCCGCATCGATGTTCTGGACGACTTTAACGGCATTTGCCGAGGTGCAGCAGACGTCAGACTCGGCTTTGACCTCAGCCGTCGAGTTGACATAAGTAACGACCGCGGCATCCGGATGTTCTGCTTTCAATTTTCTTAGCTCGCGAGCGTCTACCATCTCGGCCATGGGGCAGACAGCTTCGATGCGGGGAAGGAGGACTTTTTTATCGGGGGAGAGGATTTTGGCCGTTTCCGCCATGAACAGGACACCGCAAAAGACAATCATCCGGTTGGAAGTTTGAGCGGCCCGTTGCGATAGGCCGAGTGAATCGCCCAAGTAGTCGGCCAGCTCTTGAATCTCACCTCTCTGGTAGTTGTGCACGAGGAGGACGGCGTCTTTCTCTTTTTTCAGCCGGAAGATTTCCGCGACCATTTCCCGCTTGTCCATTACGATCCCTTTCCGAAGGAGGAGAGTGACCGGAGATGCGCGACGACTTGTGCGATGACTTCCGATGTCCGGTTGACTTCTTCCTGGGTGGAGAATCTTCCGAGACTCAGACGAAGGCTTCCGCGGGCCAAGTCGGGCGGCAGTCCGATGGCCTTGAGCACGTGGGAGGGTTCTCCGGAGCCCGAGCTGCACGCGGAACCGCTGGAAGCTGCGATCCCCTCAAGGTCGAGGTTCATTAGGAGGGCCTCTCCCTCGACGCCTTCGACGGAGATGTTGAGGTTGTTGGTGAGTCGTTTTTGCGGATGACCGTTCACGTGGACGCCGTCGATTCGGTCGAATATCTGTCGACGGAGCCGATCCCTGAGGCTCCTGATTCGTTTTTCATCGTCTTCCATTTCTTGACCGGCGATTTCCGCTGCCTTGCCCAGTCCTACGATGCCCGTGACGTTGTGTGTCGAACTCCTTCTTCCTTTTTCCTGCCCTCCTCCATGGACGAAGGGTACGAAGGGCGACCCCTTACGGATATAGAGCGCTCCGACGCCCTTGGGACCGTTGCACTTGTGTCCGGACAGGGAGAGGAGGTCGATTCCCATTTTCCACACATCGATGGGGAGATGGCCGAACGTCTGGACGGCATCGGTGTGGAAGAGAACGTTATGCTGTTTTGCGATGGCGCCGATCTCGGAGACGGGCTGCAGTGATCCTACTTCGTTGTTGGCGTGCATGACGGAGATGAGGATCGTGTTTTTTGTGATGGCCTTCTCCACATCGGACGGATCGAGGATGCCGTTTTTGTCCACGGGCAGGATTGTCACTTCAAATTCCTGAGATGCCATGAACTCGCACGCGTGGAGCACGGCATGATGCTCGACGGCGTCTGTGATGATATGATTCCCCTTTTCCTGCAGAGCGTAAGCTGTTCCCTTGATGGCTGCGTTATCGGATTCCGTGCCGCCGCCCGTGAAGACGATTTCGGACGGGTCTGCCCTTAGGAGATGAGCGACGCTGCTGCGGGCTGTTTCCACGGCTTCCAACGCTTCCTGGCCGAAGCTGTGGATGGAGGAAGGATTGCCGAATTTATCCGCCCAGTACGGTTCCATTGCGGTGCGGACTCTCGGGTCCGCGGGAGTCGTTGCCGCATAGTCGAAATAAATACGATTCATCCGATGTCTCGATTCGTTGCGATTGTTTTTAAATCGTTCTCTTTCCAATCGTTTTGTACGAGTTCTTGGAGCGTGACGTTGTCCAATATATGTTGGATGGTTTGACTGAGTTTTTTCCAGAAATCTCTTGTGGTGCATGTTTTTTGGAGAGAACACCGCGCGCCTTGGTTTTCATCGACACACCGTGCGACGGATACCGTTCCCTCCAGGGCCTGGATGACTCTGCCGACGCTCATCCTGTCCGGGGAAGCGGTGAGCTGGTATCCGCCTCCTGGTCCGCGGATGCTGTTGAGGATACCCTCCCGACGCAGCCGCGTCATGATCTGTTCAAGATAACGAATGGGGATTCTTTCCTTCGCAGCAATCGTATGAATGGAAATAGGTCCGTTTCCATATCGGTCCGCGAGCAAACGGACAGCTCTCACTCCGTATCGTCCTCTTGTGGATAACTGCAAAGCCATTGGTCAATCTTTCGCGTATGAGAACACAAACCCAATTCTGATAAATAATATACCAAATCCGACTTATTTTGTCAAGAATTAGATGGGGAGTATGGATTCTATTCCGTCTGTGTCGGATTTTAAGGGAGACGAGGTTCCTTTATTCGTATCAATAATGGATATGGGGGGAGCCAGATCTCTCGGGCCGCACAAGTCGATAGAATTCACATTGAAAAATTTTATGATAAAAAGCTTGACAAATAAAAAAAAATTGTTAAATTTATGTCAGTCATCAACTTGTTTTTTCTTTAGTCTCCCATACCAAATATTGTTCGAGGGGGTTTTAGGTACAAGAAGAGCAACTCGTTACGCGGATATTTCACGCCATGTTTTCTTCCGCATACGCGGCGTAAACAATCAATCCCATTCAATTATTCTTTTCGTATTCGAAGTTCAACAGTGATATAAATACAAACTGAATTCAAGGGTTTGAATTATAGCAGGACTGAATCGATTTCCTTTCGGTCCTGTAGCACGCTTACATCCCAGACGGGATAAAGAGGGGATATGTTATGGACATTGCCGATTTAAAAAAGATGAAAATCTCTGAGCTGATTGCTTTGGCTCAAGAAATGAACGTTCCGGGATATTCCGGGTTGAGGAAACAGGAACTCATCTTCCGCATCTTAGAAGATCAGACGCAGAAGGATGGGAATATCTTTTCGGAGGGTGTTTTAGAGATTCTACCGGACGGATACGGGTTCCTCCGGTCGCCCGATACGAATTACCTGCCCGGTCCCGACGATATCTATATTTCACCGTCTCAGATCAAGCGATTCAGTTTGAGGACGGGGGACATGGTTTCCGGACAGATCCGTCCTCCCAAAGAGAACGAACGCTTTTTTGCTCTGATTAAAGTCGAGGCCGTCAACTATGAGAATCCGGAATTGGCGAAGACCAAGATTCTCTTCGACAACCTGACGCCGCTCTATCCCAACCAGCGCATTCTTTTGGAAACCGATGCGAAGGAATACACCACGCGCATTATGAATCTGCTGACTCCCATCGGGAAAGGACAGAGGGGCCTTATCGTGGCGCAACCGTATACGGGTAAGACGACGATACTGCAGAGGATCGCCAATTCAATCACGAAAAATCATCCCGAAATCAAGATGATCGTCCTTCTCATCGACGAGAGGCCGGAAGAAGTGACGGACATGGAACGGTCCGTGAACGCAGAGGTCATCAGTTCGACTTTTGACGAGCCCGCGGAGAGGCACGTTCAGGTGGCGGACATGGTTTTGGAAAAAGCCAAGCGCCTTGTGGAATACGGCCACGACGTCGTCATCATGCTGGATTCGATCACGCGGCTGGCGCGCGCCCACAACGTCGTCGTGCCTCATTCCGGGAAAATCCTCTCAGGCGGTGTGGATTCGAACGCCCTCCACCGTCCGAAGCGGTTCTTCGGTGCGGCCCGGAATGTAGAGGAGGGGGGGAGCTTGACGATCATCGCCACGGCCCTCATCGATACGGGCAGCAGGATGGATGAAGTCATTTTCGAGGAGTTCAAGGGGACGGGCAACATGGAGATCCAGCTCAACCGGCAGCTTTCGGAGCGCCGCATTTTCCCGGCGATCGACATCAACAAGTCGAGCACGCGGAAGGAGGAGCTGCTCCAACCTCCCAAGGAGCTCAACCGGGTCTGGATTCTAAGGAAGCTTTTAAGCGAAATGACGATGACCGAGGCGATGGAATTTCTCCTGAATAAGCTGAAGGGAACGAAGAACAATCAGGAGTTTTTGGATACGATGAGCACGTAATCATAATGGAGTTGAAATATTCATTCCTTTTCAAGAAAAGCCCCTGAAGGTCGAGGGGCTTTCTGTTTTTTTGATTATCCTACTAAGATGGGGCTGTCTAAAAAGTCGAATAATGTCGTCTTTGCGAGGAGCTTGCGACGAAGCAATCTTTTAGATTTTATTGAGATTGCTTCGCTAACGCTCGCAATGACAAATTTATTTTTCAGTCCTTTTTGGACAGCTCCATCAGGCAATCAACGAAATTGAAAGGAGTCCCTGTGGAAGTCAAATATGAGTTTGATGCGGTCATTGAGAAAGGGCACGGTGGAGGCGCTTTTGTGAAGATACCTTTCGATGTATTCGATATTTTCGGTACGAGAGGTCAGGTCAAGGTGAAGGCCGCATTCGACGGCGTGTTCTATCGCGGATCGATCGCGCCGATGGGCGGATGTCACATCTTGGGCGTGACCCAATCGATTCGTACAGAAATAGGGAAATCGATGGGCGAAAGTGTGCATGTCACTTTGGAATTGGATACAGAGCCGAGAGTCGTGGAAGTTCCCGATGCGTTGAGAGCAGCTCTGGAAATGCATCCGTGTGCGAAGGAACACTTTAAGAAAATGTCTTACACCAATCGTAAAGAGGTTGCCCTGTGGGTATCGGACGCGAAGAAGGAAGAGACTCGCGAAAGGAGACTGATACAGGCTATCGAGAAATTATCGAGAGGTGAAAAGCCGTCGATCTAAAAATCGTAAATCTTGGAGGCGATCGATGATGAAAAAGAAAATCGTTTTCATGTTTTTTATACTATTCGGTATCGTGTTGTTTCTCTGCTGCGCGTCTGATAAGGACAAACAGGAATCCATTATCTTTGCCACGTTTGCTGAGTCGGGAGAGCAGCTTAAAAGTATACAGTGCATGGCCGAGAGCATCCGGACGTTTGCCGGAAAACATCGGCTGGCGCCGATCTGGGTTTATATTCCTGACGGCGTGATGGAGGAAGAATCCGAAGCATTGGAAGCGCTGTGTGCTCTGGACGTGGAGGTCAAGACGAGCCACTCCCCGGAAGATGCGACCTGGTTTTACTTTGCGCGGAAGGTGTTTGCATCGGCAAGGGCCGAGGCTGAGGCTGTGGGAAGGACGGCTGTATTGGCCTGGATAGACGACGATACGATCGTGCTCCGGGAGCCCGATGAATTCATCCTGCCGAAAGGGAAGAGTATGGGCTACCGTCCCGTGATGCACCGGAACATCGGTTCGCTGTATTCAGAACCCGCGGATGCGTTCTGGAGCCGGGCATACGAGAAGATGTCCGTCTCTGAGTCCTCCCTGTTTCCGATGGCCACGGTCGCGGACGGTGATACCATCCGTCCGTACTTCAACGCGGGGTGCATGGTCGTTCGACCGGAACGGGGCATTCTGAGAAAATGGGCCGATTATTTTCCGATGTTAT
>JBDRSZ010000045.1:0-2399 GCA_043824415.1 bacterium
TTCCAGGAGAGGCTGACAAAGCGCAAGGCGATCTACCGACTGTATACGCAGGCGGTTCCCGCAGCGTTCATGATCGAAAAGAAGGGCGTATCGCCGTGCCGCGATGCCTGTCCGGCAAAGCTGTCGGGTCAGGGGTATATCGCTCTCATCAATAAAGGGAAGTATAAAGAGGCCATTGAAATGGTGCGGAAGACTCTGCCCTTCCCTTCAATTTGCGGCAGGGTGTGCCATCATCCGTGCGAAGAGGCGTGCAATCGGAAAGATGTGGATGAGCCTCTTTCCATAAGAGCGCTGAAACGATTCATTGCCGACTGGGCGAAGGAGCAAAAGGAAGAACCTCCTGAACCGTTAAAACCGACCAAACAGGAGAAAATCGCGGTAGTGGGTGCAGGACCTGCCGGACTTGCATGTTCCAAATTTCTTCTTGAAAAAGGGTATCCGGTGACGGTATTCGATGAAGCCGAATCTTCTGGGGGAATGATGACGAGCTGCTTGCCGGAATACCGTCTTCCCAGGGAGATGGCGGATTACGACATCAACCGGATTTTAGCGCTGGGCCTCGATCTAAGAATGAATACGAAAGTTGGCAGGGATGTTTCACTCTCAGATCTGAAGAAGGAGTACAGAGCGATCTTTTTGGCTATCGGTGCACAGAATGTAAAAAAGCTGCGCCTCGAAGGTCTCGATGCAACAGGTGTTTTTTACGGGATTCCGTTTTTAAAGGATATCAAGCAGGGCAAGAAGGTCCGTATCGGAAAAAGTGTCATCGTGATCGGCGGTGGGAATGTGGCCATCGATTGTGCGAAGAGCGCACTCAGGTTGGGTCCCCGAGAGGTTAAGCTTGTCTGTCTCGAGACCGAGGACCTGTCGTCGAAGGACCGTATACCCGCCCACGACTGGGAAGTCGAGGAAGCTAAGGAAGAAGGGATCGTTTTGTGCACGAGCCGCGGTCCGAAGAGAATATTGAATATGGACGGCAGGATTTCAGGACTCGAGACGGTAGAATGCGTGTCTGTGTATGAAGGGAAAGCAAGGCGGTTCAATCCAAAGTTCAAGGAAGGAGCCGAGTCGGTTATTGAAGGCGACACCGTGATTATCGCCATCGGCCAGGAAATCGACTTCACAGGAATTCCTGTTTCCGGAGAAAATAGAATCGAGATCACTCCCTGGAAGACGATCAAGACGGATCCCATCAGCCTTCAAACGTCAGATCCTTGCGTATTCGCTGGCGGCGATGCCGTCCTCGGACCCGCTTCCATCGTCGAAGCCGCAGCTCAGGGGCGTGAGGCAGCCATTTCGATCGATCGGTACATACAAGGGATCGATTTGAAAGAAGAACGAGAGCCAAGGGATAAAGAGATCGCTGAGTTGCCCGAGGAGGTCGGTGAACGCATTCCAAGGAATGAATTGCCCAAAAGAAGTCCTGAAGAGCGTATCAAAGACTTCTTAGAGATTGAGAACGGATTCACGGAAGAGGTCGCCAGAAAAGAGGCTGCGAGGTGCTTGGATTGCGGCATTTGTTCGGAATGCATGCAATGCGTCGAGACGTGCAAAGCGGAAGCCATTGTTCATGATGATGGTGAGGAAATCGTCAAGCTCAAGGTGGGTTCCGTCATACTCGCCATAGGCTACGACATGTTCGACGCCAAAGTGAAAGGCGAATACGGATACGGCAGGTACAAGAATGTCGTGACAAGCATCGAGTTCGAGCGGATGCTCTCAGCGTCCGGCCCGTTCGGCGGCCATCTCGTCAGGCTGTCGGACAAGAAGGAGCCCGAGCGGATCGCGTTTATTCAGTGCGTGGGCTCCCGCGACCCGGACTGCGGCAACGACTACTGTTCGGCGGTGTGCTGCACATACGCCATCAAAGAGGCCATCATCGCGAAGGAGCATTCGAAGAACGGCCTCGACACGACGATTTTCTACATGGATATGAGGACGCATGGCAAGGGATTCGATGCCTATTACGAACGGGCGAGGTCGGAGTACGGCGTCCGGTTCGTACGGGCTGGCGTCCCCAAGGTCACTGAAATCCCAGACTCCCACGATCTGATCGTCCGGTACGAGGACGAAGAGGGCGAGTTCAAGGACGAGGAATTCGACATGGTCGTCCTCTCCGTCGGGTTCGAGTCCAAAGCGGGTATAGAGGATTTGGCTAAAAGGCTCGGAATTCAGCTCGACGCGTTCGGGTTCTGTCAGACCGACGGATTTTTACCCCTCGAAACCACAAAAGAAGGGGTGTACGTCTGCGGCGCTTTCTCCGGTCCCAAGGACATCCCCGAGACGGTCGTCCAGGCCAGCGGCGCGGCCGGGGAGGCGATGGGTCTACTCGCCTCAGCGCGGGAGACGATGACCACAAAGAAGGAATACCCGCCCGAGATGGATGTCCGAGGCCAGCC
>JBDRSZ010000046.1:0-8498 GCA_043824415.1 bacterium
GCAGGTGTCGCAGATTCGTTGACCGCACTCCGAGCAGGAATACGAGGCGCTGGTATCGGGATGGTTTATGCAGTAATGCTGTTTTTTGGGCATGTCCTCTCCGCTCGTCGTGCATTCTTTTTGAAAAGTTAAGAGAAAAGAATCTCAATGTCAAGGCCGAAAGCAAGGGAATGATTTCCTCAACGGCTTTTTCTTGACTTTCCCGTTTTTTATCCTATATTAAAAGAGGCAAAATCACTCGTGTAAAATAAAATAATGGAGGCGCCGATGTCATCCGTTTTAGCCGATCTTAAACCTGCGCTTTTGTGGAAACATTTCGATGAAATTCGAAAAATACCTCATTGTTCGAGGCACGAAAAGCCCCTCGGAGATTACATCCTTTCGGTAGCAAAGAAAACTGGACACGAGGCAAAGCGGGACGATGCGGGCAACATCGTCATCCGGAAGCCTGCGACTGCCGGTTATGAGAAAGCGCCCGCTGTGGTGCTGCAGGGTCACCAGGATATGGTCTGCGAGAAGAATTCCGATGTGCAGCACGACTTCTCCAAGGATCCCATCGATGTCACGATTGACGGGGAATGGGTGAAAGCCAAAGGCACGACCCTGGGCGCGGACAACGCCGTGGGCCTTGCAGCCGGCCTCGCTCTATTGGAAGATGACGCTGTCGTGCACGGCCCGCTGGAACTTCTCTTCACGGTGGACGAAGAAACAGGCCTGAACGGGGCGAAACAAATCCGATCCGGTTTTGTGGAGGGGAGAATACTCCTCAACTTGGACAGCGAGGAGGAAGGCGCGTTTACGATCAGCTGTGCGGGCGGAGCGGACTCGGAAATCACCCTCCCGATCCGCAGGAAAAAATCGACCGGCGGAACCGTTCTGAAGGTGACGCTAACCGGACTGCGCGGGGGCCATTCGGGTATCGACATTCATACGGGAAGGGGCAATGCCGTTCAGCTTCTGGCCAGGATGCTGTTCAAGCTGGGCGTGCCGTTCGATCTCATCGGCTTGGAAAGCGGAAGCAAGCACAACGCCATTCCGAGGGAGGCCTTCGCCCATCTCCTAACGAAGGACGAGAAAGCGCTGAAGAAAGCGCTCGACAAGCGTTTTGAGGAGATCCGTTTCGAGTACAAGGTTGTGGAAAAGGATATGAATTTGACGCTTGCACCAACCGAAGAGGGGAAAATGGGGCCGATGGAGGAAGCGTCGAAGAATGGATTTCTGGCTTTGGTCATCGGAATTCCCCACGGAGTGATGTCGATGAGCCAGGAAATTCCGGGTCTGGTGGAAACTTCGAACAACGTCGCCATCGTTCGGTCCAAAGAGACTGTAACGACGGTATACATGCACACCCGCAGCTCCGTCCTCTCCGCGCTTGAAGCCGCGCGGAATAGGATTGAAGCCATCGGAATGCTTGCAGGAGGCAGTATCGAACGTTTCGAGGGATACCCCGCATGGACGCCCGATCTCGAGTCGAAGCTTTTAAAGACGATGCAATCCATCCACAAACAATTGACGGGTAAGGAAGCGAAGATCGAAGCCATCCACGCCGGACTGGAATGCGGAATCATCGGTGAGAAATTTCCGGGAATGGACATGATCTCCTTCGGGCCGGATCTGAAAAATCCACATTCTCCCGATGAAAGGATTCACATCGGATCCGTGGAGCGCTTCTGGAATCTGCTCGTGACCACGCTCAAGGCGCTTGCATAATCCGTAAGATTGAGGAGATCGAACGATGGCAACAGCAAAAACTGTCAAATCGAAAAAGCAGGAACCGCCGCAGGATAATTTTCTTTTGGCTTCTTTCGCCCATTTTTCTATCCTGACCGTACTTCTCCTCGGCCCTTTTTCAATAGTGATTCCTCTCATCATCTGGCTGATGGAACGGAATAAACCCGACAAATCTTCGTTTGTCGAATTCCAGGCAAAACAGGCTTTCTTTTTCCAGCTCATCCTCTACTTGGCTACTTTTGCGTTGGGTGTTGTCGTCGCCATCCTTTCGATTATTCTCATCGGGATCTTGCTCATTCCATTCCTGCTCCTTTTCCCGCTGGCAGGCGTAGTCTACGGGATCATTGGCGGTGTCCGCGTGTCCCAGGGTGAAAATTTTCGTTATTTCTGGGTTGCTGATTTCATCGAAGCCGGGAGGAAAAAATCATGATGGGTATCGAGAGAAAATTCAAACGGCCGTTCCCCCGACTGTGGATCGGAGTCCTCTTCGTTTCACTCATCCTCAGTATTCGATGCGGTCTTCTTAAGAACGATGAATCTTTCCGGTTCGTATTCATGACGGATATTCACGTTCAACCTGAGCTCAGGGGTGCGGAAGGCTTTGAATCGGCCATCGATCATGTCAACGGTTTAATGCCCAAACCGGCTTTCGCAATCACAGGGGGCGACCTCGTCATGGATGTCCTGAGCCAGACGTACGGGAGAGCGGATTCCCTGTACACACTGTTTCAACAGACTGCACAGCGATTCGAGATGCCCGTGCACAACTGCATCGGGAATCACGAGCATTTCGGCCTGAACTCGAGAGGCGGAGTGAGCCCGGATCATCCCGAGTATGGGAAGAGGATGTTCATGAATCGGCTGGGCGAGGGTCGGACGTATCGGTCGTTCGATCACGGAAAATGGCATTTTGTCCTCCTGGACGGTGTCGGCATGATACCCGGGAGAGGATATTTCGGACAGGTCGATTCCTTGCAGCTCGTCTGGCTGAAGGAAGACCTGGAAAGGATCGGGCCGGACAGGCCTGTCGTCCTCGCGCTTCACATCCCCCTGTATTCGGTACGCATCCAATTTCGGGACGGCCCGCTCGCTTCAAACGGCCGCGGCTCAGTCGTGACGAACGCTGATGATGTGTGGAAGATCTGCCGGCAGTACAACGTGAAGCTTGTCCTCCAGGGGCATCTTCACGTCGTCGAAGAAATTGTTTGGAGGGGGACGCATTTTGTCAATGCGGGAGCCGTGTCGGGTGCTTGGTGGAAGGGCCCGAACGAGGATTTCGAGGAAGGCTTCGTCGTCGTCGATGTCAAGGGCGATGATTTCACCTGGCGGTACGAGCCCTACGGCTGGAATGCCGAGAATTGACGCGTGATGATTCCGAAGGCACTCCTCCATCAGGCCAAAGCGTTCCTTTCGTGGGACATATTCCCCGAACTTTCGATCCAACTCGTTGAGCTGAGCGACGCCGTCTCTTTTTTCTATCCTCCTTTCCATCGGAAAACAATCATCGTTTATTATGCGCGGGGAGATGAGGATTTCTCCATTCCCCTGTTTCATCTGTTCCACGAAGCAGGCCACTGTCTTCAGTTTGAAGAAGCCTGCGAGAGGAATTCGGACTCGGATTTCTGGGAGCGGGTGAACACGCCGACCGGTCTTTTGAAGACGGCCTTCGAGGAGGAAGCCTGGATAAAAGGCCGGACACTCCTCGAACGGTTTATTCAGAAAGATGCGATGGATGCATCCATCCTCGAAGCATACGACGCATATTCAGAAAAGAGCGTTCAGAGTTACCTCTGATTGGTACTGAATCCTTCGAATGAAACCCAATCCTCCAAAAGGCACACGGCAGATTCTTGTTTTCGACTTCGACGGCGTGTTGTGCAATTCCGTACACGACTCCCTCATGACGGCAGTGAACACATACATCCAGTTCGTCCCGGACCACCGCCTACCGGTCGAAGAGCCGCTGGATGCGGACCGAGTGTTCCGCTTCGAGGAAGAGCATCCATCCTTCTTCGATCAATTTTCACGGCTGATGCCCATGGGAAATTTTGCCCGGGATTATTTTATCGTTATCCGGATTGTCGAGAAGAACGAGACGGATCGTATTGACGATCAATCCCTCTTCGACGAGTACAAACGGTCGATTCCCACAGCGGACCTGACGTCGTATCAAACTCTGTTTTATAAAAACCGTTCCGCCATGCGGGAGAACGATCCCGAATCGTGGGCCGGACTGCTTCCTCCGTTTCCTGGAATTCTTGACGCCGTTCGCTCGTTATCTCA
Organism: bacterium; assembly: GCA_043824415.1. GTDB lineage: Bacteria > Zhuqueibacterota > QNDG01 > QNDG01 > DSAB01 > JBDRSZ01. The sequence goes on from JBDRSZ010000046.1 coordinate 4,015, forward strand.
GCAGTTTATCTGTGCGATCGCCACGTCCAAAGACAGAAAGTCCGTAGACATGCTTCTCAAACACTGGGGAATGGCAAAATATTTCTTGCCGGATAATATCCTCGACAAGGATTTCGCCCAATCGAAGCGGGAGCATCTTACGCGGTTCCATGAGAAGCAACGCGTTCCTTTCTCGCGTATCCATTTCATCGATGACAAAGTATCCCATCTCCTTTCCGTGAAGACTCTGGGCGTCCAGGCCTACTTGGCTCTGTGGGGATTCAACACGGAAAGGGAACACGAAATCGCACGAAAGGAGGGATTCATACTGCTCAGGCTGGAGGAACTGACGAGTATCGGAAACCGCCCGTGATATCGGTTTGGAAACGCGGTTTGGATACTTGGAATTTGTGATGAATTTGTAAAGTGACTCTACTCGTCCTTGACAAGAACGGCCGTGCCGTATGCCAAGAGTTCGGCCGCAGCGCCCATGATCATCGATGTTGTGAATCGAGTGCCGACGATGGCGTTCGCTCCGAGGCGTTTGGCATCATCGGTCATCCTGTCGATGGCCTGTTCGCGCGATTCGGACATGAGTTTCGTATATTCAACGATCTCACCGCCCACGAGGTTTTTCAGGGCTGCCATAATGTCTTTGCCCACATGCCGCGCTCGAATCGTGTTTCCGCGTACCAAACCGAACGTCTTAATCACTTTTTTACCGAGAATGCTGTCTGTCGTAGAGATGATCATCGCTCGACCTCCTTGTATGGATCCGTTCTGTACTCGTGAATGCGTTCGCGAATGACGGTGAATAACAGGATGACAAATCCAATCACCACGGCTGCGATTGCGATCTTAGAAAAGACGGGCTCCTCAGAACTCCTGAACGATTGGAATAATCCGTAGATGACCAGAGACAGCCAGCCAGCGAGAACGAGGAACAGGCCCGAGTTTCGTGTAAAACGAGAGTATGGACTTTTCCAGATTTTTTTCAGGGACTCCTCCTGCGGCTCCACGAAAGAGACCGTTTCAATCTTGGCAGCCGTCTCTCGCAACTGTTCGTATTCTTCTCGGCATTCCTCGCACCGCCTGAGATGATCGTTTATTTCAACCGTCTCTTCGGGAGTCAGCTCCTGATCGATGAGGCCCATGATGAGCCCTTTGTATTTTTCGCACTCCTTCATTTCATCGACTCCTTTCGTGACTTGTCTTTGACTCTATCGATTTTATGATATTTCTCTCTGAACGCTTTTCTGGCGTAATACAATCGGCTCATGACGGTTCCGCGCGGGATTCCTAGATTTCTTGAGATGTCCTCGTAGCAAAGGTCTTGGATGTACTTCATGACCAGGATTTCTCGAAATTCCGGATTCAATGCCCGGAGCACTTGCCAGACAGTTATTCGATCCTCTTTTTGTTCAAGAAGGATAGACGGATTAATATGTTCTGTCTCGTTCTCTGCGCCACCTGGATTGTTCTGCCTGTATTTTTCGGATGTTTTTTTTCTCCGGATCATGTTGAGGCAGCAGTTCCGCAGAATGGTATAGAACCACGGATAGAAGAAATCGAGCTGTCTGAGTCTGGGGATTGCCACGAATGCCTTTGTAAACGATTCCTGGCAGGCGTCCTTTGCATCTTCATGATTTCCGAGAAGAACAGTCGCGTGGAAAAAAGCCTCCCTCCTGTATTTTTTAACGAGAAACTCAAACCCCCTCGGATCCTGGTGTTTCATGCACAATCGGATGGCATAACTCTCGGTCATAGCCGTCCTCGTTTTTCGAACACCTTTTCTCTTCTACCGTATTGAACCTGATTCATTGGAAAATATTCGAATATTTTTGATCTGATGAATTCATAAACCACAAATGGACACAGAGCAAGACACGGAAAATAAAAACATAAATAAATTAGTTGAAAGTTGCATTTCAGATTGTTCCTTTTAATTCTCTTCATTTTGATCTAAAGTTTTTCTTTGTCTGTGTTGTTCTGTGTGAATCCGTGGTAAATCATTCAGATCAGAAGTAATACCAGATGGATTTGTAATCATCGGGATCCTCACCCCGCCGTTTCAATTCTTTCAAGTACGCGTGGATGGAAACATCCGTATCAATGTATGTATCGGCCAGCGACAGATTTTTCTCCCACGGGTGGAATTCGTAGACGCGTCGACCGTCTGGCAGGATCGAAAGCAAGCTGTGGTGCTGGAGAGCGCGGAGATAATTTTTCCCCAGGCCGGGCACATTATACACAGGCTCGTCCGTCCGAATGAGTCCGGACATCAACCGCGCTTCCTCTTTAATTTCCTGCCGCAGCCTCGCCATCGGAACACGATAGCTTTTGGTTTCCTCCTTGCCCTTCGTGTTGAATGTATAGTACGGCTCCACACCCATCATTCTGAGAATTCTCCGCAGGGAGACGAGTTCGAATCGGCGGCTGTTTTCGACGGTAAAGACAGCTTGATTGTAAACCGATATACCTCGTCTTTTGAATTTCTGAACAGCTTCCATAGCCTCGGGAGTGACTTCGTAGGCATGTTCGAAATGCGTCACCAAAGCCAATTGCTGTTTGCCAGGCACATGATATTTTGAAAGAATATCCATAAGCGGCGTCGTCACCCGTTGCGGGAGGACGACAGGTATTCGCGAGCCGATGCGGATGATTTCAATGTGATCGATTTTGCTTAATATCGATAGAATCGCGTCGAGCCGACTGTTGCTCATCACGAGCGGATCACCGCCGGTGATGAGCACTTCGCTGATAGCAGGGTGTCGGCGAAGCCAGGCATAGGCTGCGTTTAATTTTTTTTGAGAGGCCATTGCATTTGGTGCCAGGACATCATCGATCTCCCAGTTACGCTGGCAGTAAACACAGGCTTGACTACACGCATTGTATGGTTTGAAAATAACAATCCGGGGATAGCGTCGGGTGATCAGATCCATAGGCGATGTATTGTGCTCCAGCATGAAATCGATCGAGTGTTCACGCTTGTCTTTATGCTTCAACATCGATTCGACGTAATCCATGGGGGGAATGACCTGTGCTCTGACGGCATGGTCGCGCCTCCTATGGGACTCCTTGTCCATCAACGAGACGTAGTAAGGTGTGATGCCGAAGGGGAGGCCGCCCGCTTTGGCCTTGTCGATGGCCTCGATTTCTTTCACGGTCAATGTGATGAGAGCGGAAAGTTGAGAAGCGTCACGGATGACATGACGGAAATGCCAGACGTGGTCGTTCCAGTCATTTTCGGATGCGTTAAAGTATTTCAGAATTCGCTGGCGATTTTTAATTCGTATTTGTCGGATGTCTTCATCCAATCCAGTCGGATATCTTTTAATGGATTGAATACATTTCTCTGCCATTCTATCCAACTGCCTGGATCGGAGGATGGAGGCCTCCCGCCCATCGCGCTTGGCATATTCCGGATACCGCTCTTCATCGTAAATACCACTCCTCCCATGCAGTCCTTTGAACAGATGAAGCATCTCCTCGAAAAAGCCGTCGTTCAAGTCTTCAGGAAGAGACTGGTATCTTTCGTGAGCCAAGTTCCAAAGCATTTTCAGGGTGCTGAATTTGGCCAAACGTTCGCTTCTGATCGATATAATTTTTCGGAAGGTGAGCAAGCATTGATTCTGCAATGCCCATTCGAGAGGTTCTATACGATGGCTGTCTCTACTCAGCCACAGAGACATTTCACTGATGTATGTGAGTATCGCATTTCTTGCGATGCTTAGGTCATTCGCACCCCGAAGCAAGCCGTAGATCGTGGGATTGGATTCGAATAGTTGAGCTGTCTTTCTTTTTATATTCATAAATTTTCTCACTCATCATTTTAAGTAATCCACGGATAGCCAAGTGGAATTTTCAAATCATTTAAAAAACAGGGACATTTTACTTCATTCAGACATCAATTTCTTCAAGTCGTCTATTATTTTTAACGCTTCCAACGGCGTCAGGTTGTCGACGTCGATTTTCATCAATGCATCCCGGATTTTCTGCTCTTCTACTGAGAACATATTCAACTGCGTCTGGGCAACGATGGCAGGAGCATGCACGCCCAGGGCAAGCTTGGGCACCTCGTTTGGAGTCAATTCGTTGGATTCGAGGTTGTGCAGGACTTCCTTGGCCCTGTCGATGACTTCGCGCGGGAGACCCGCCAACCGGGCCACCTGGATTCCGTAGGAATGGTCGCAGCCTCCGGGAACGATCTTCCTGAGGAACACAATGTGATCGCCCCATTCTTTGACGGCCACGTTGAAATTCTTCACGCGGGGAAGGATAAGGGCCAGCTCGGTCAGCTCGTGATAGTGGGTGGCGAAAAGGGTCTTTGCGCGAACGCGGGGTTCGTTGTGCAGATGCTCCGCCACGGCCCAGGCGATGGAGAGCCCGTCGAACGTGGAGGTCCCCCTTCCGATTTCGTCCAGCAGGATGAGACTTTTAGGCGTCGCGTTGTTCAGGATGTTGGCCGTTTCATTCATCTCGACGAGGAAGGTGGACTCTCCTCC
>JBDRSZ010000047.1:0-12016 GCA_043824415.1 bacterium
ATCCAGCTGGGATATATTTTTACAAACTTCAAGCAGGAGGATTTAAACAAACAAAAAAGATGACTTTGATAAAATAGTCATCTTTGCAAAGCCCCGTTCTAATAAGAGCGGGGGTGTTATTGCCATTATCCTCCCGAAGGCTCACAGCTTTCGGGAGATTTGTTTTTCCTCTCCCTTGAGGGAGAGGATTGAGGAGAGGGTGTGAGTATAAAAAAATACTCCCTCCTCTTAATCTCCTCCCACAAGGGGAGGAGAAAAAACTAAAAATACTGAGGTTTCTCTTTTATGTATGTTGATGCTTGAATACAATGTCCCCTGTATTTACTTTCAGCGCACTCGCCACGACATCGCATTTCGTTTTCAGAAGAAAATAGAAATTACCATGCATTTCGTCGCACGATTCGAAGTTGCCGTGGCCTTTGGCTAGGATCAAATCCGTCCCTTCGAACGCTTCCTTGAATTCACGACTCGACCGGTCGAGGTTCACGCCGATGTCGTCCGTACCGGATTGAATGACGGGAACGAGGTCAGCGATCCCTGCAATACGGGCGTCTTCCATCAAGGCGTCGTTGATGATGGGATCTGATTTGACCACAAAGAGAATCTCAAGGCTTCTCTGCAAGAGTTCTTCGATCAGAATCCTATCGAAGACGATCTCTCCCGCGTTGTCCCCGATGTAGAGGAGTTTCCTGCCCGGTTTCAGTTCTTTCTTGAAAGATGGGGTATCATTAATGGCGAAAGATGTGTTCAAAATTTCGAGGACGTCCTTCTGCATGTCGTAAGCGTGGCCGATGCCGAGGTCGATGATGTTCCCTGCCACTGCGAGATGGAGGGCAGCGTCGAGAGAATCTTCCGCTTTTTCAACTGTTTTTTTCAGGCCGGGCAGCATGCGGAGGGCTTCGAGATTCGTTTGTCGTTTGATTTCCTTGTAGGGATCCTGGACGCCCGTGACTTCGGAGACGATGCGATAGACGGCTGTGGAGACGGATGCGGGCGAGTCGGTCAGGTCGGCTTTTTTTATCCAGTCCGCCGTGCGGTCCAGGACTTTTCTATGGAGCGCTCTGTTGGATGTGGCCAGTCTTACCGTGTTTAACGCCTGTTTAAAAAGGCAGCTTAGACATTCGATGTCGGATTTCATGTGTTTTTTTCTCCTCTTCGTGCATCCCTTTTGATTATCAGAGCGATTTTCCAAAAATGTCTCTTTTATCAAAGATTTGCAGAAATATTGTTTCAATCATCTTCTCTCCCTTGAGGGAGAGACAAAGAGAGGGTGTTTTAACCAATCGATAAGACATTATTTCTGCAAATCCTAAGAAATCCTCACCTTGCCTCTCCTTTGGAAAAGGAGAGGGATCGATTGTTCATTTTTTGAAAATCGCTCTCTCGATTGGATCGTCTTATTAAAAAAATAAAATTTACCAAAGTCGAGTTAATTTAATAACCTTCTCTGATTATTACAATTCATGTTGACTTAGAGCAAGGTTTTTTTTATTTTGTGTGTACGTGACATCCGATGTTTGAATTCCTTCTTTCCAATTACAGGACAACCCATTATCACGATCAAACAAATCATCGAGGAATCATCCCACCAAAGGGTGTGAGCCTACGGGAGGATGCATTGATATCATATTTCATACAGTGAGGTATGCACATGAGTGATTCCCCCTTTGTCATTGGGATTGATTTCGGAACGGATTCGGTACGCGCCATCATCGTCGATGCTTCCTGCGGAGATGAGGTGGCGAGCTCGGTCAAGTCGTTCCGCCGCTGGAGCGAGTGGATGTACTGCGATGCAGCGAAGAACCAGTTCCGTCAGCATCCGTTGGACCATATCGAGAGCTTGGAAGCGTCCGTGAAAGAGGCCCTGGCCAAGTCGCCAAAAGGCACGGCAGGAAGAATCGTGGGCATCGGCGTGGACACGACAGGTTCCACACCCACGGCAGTAGATCATCGAGGAATGCCGCTTGCTCTCACCTCCGGTTTCGAGGAGAATTCAAATGCGATGTTCGTCATGTGGAAGGATCATACGGCAGTGAAAGAGGCCGGTGAGATTAACGACCTGGCCCGTTCGTGGGGAGGCGAGGATTTCACGAAGTATGAAGGGGGCATCTATTCGTCGGAATGGTTCTGGTCGAAGATTCTCCACATTCTCCGAGAAGACGATGCGATCGCTGAGGCTGCTTATTCCTGGGTCGAGCATTGCGATTGGATTCCTGCCCTGCTGACGGGGAATACGAATCCTTTGACATTGAAAAGAAGCCGATGCGCTGCGGGACACAAGGCGATGTGGCATGCGTCTTTCGACGGGCTTCCTTCCGAGGCTTTCCTGCAAAAGCTCGATCCCCGTTTGAAGGGGCTGCGCGCCAGTCTGTATACGGACACGTTCACGTGCGATGTGAAAGTCGGAAACCTGTCGAAGGAATGGGCCGGACGTTTGGGATTGCACCAATCGGTCTCCGTGGCTGCGGGCGCATTCGATGCGCATCTTGGCGCTGTGGGCGCCCAGATCGAGCCGTACCATCTCTGCAAAGTGATGGGCACATCCACGTGCGACATGCTCGTCGCGCCGATGTCAGAGATGGAAGGAAAGCTCGTCCGGGGCATCTGCGGACAGGTGGACGGCTCCATCATTCCCGGCATGCTGGGCATGGAGGCGGGCCAGTCGGCGTTCGGCGACGTCTATGCCTGGTTCAGGAACGTGCTGATGTTTCCAATAGAATGCGTTCTGCCAGGATGCGGTTTCCTTACGCCGGATGAGAGTGAAAAAATGGTCGATGCTATTTCGGAAAAAATGATTCCTGCCCTTTCTGATGAGGCCGCCAAGATTGCGATTGACGCGTCGGGCATCGTGGCCCTTGACTGGATGAACGGAAGGCGCACGCCGGATGCGAATCAGCTTCTGAAGGGTGCCATCGCGGGACTGAATTTGGGATCGGACGCGCCCAAGATTTTTCGGGCGCTCGTGGAAGCCACGGCGTTCGGCGCGAAAAAAATCGTCGACCGGTTCATCTCGGAGGGCGTACCCATCGAGGGCGTGATCGCCCTGGGCGGCGTTTCTAAAAAATCTCCGTTCGTCATGCAGGTCGTGACCGATGTGCTCGACATGCCCATCCGCGTGGCCAGGTCGGAGCAGGCGGTCGCATTGGGGAGCGCCATGGCTGCGGCGACTGCAGCCGGTGTCTATCCGACCGTTCAGGAAGCTCAGAAAGCAATGGGGAACGGCTTCGAGAAGACGTATCATCCGAATTTTAAAAACGCTCAGAAGTATCGGACACTTTATCAAAGATATTCTACATTCGGTAATTTTATTGAACGAGAACTCACTTGAGAGAATGTCGATGAATTCTTACAAAAATCTTAAAGAGGAAGCGTGGGACGCCAATCAGGCCCTGTGGAAGCACGGCCTGGTTCTGTTGACGTTCGGCAATGTCAGTACTATAGACAGGAAACGGGGAGCGTTCGCCATCAAGCCGAGCGGAGTTCCGTATACGGAACTCCAACCTGAGGACATGGTCGTCGTGGATTTGGAGAGCCGGGTCGTGGAAGGAAAACTGCGGCCGTCTTCGGACACGAAGACGCATGCCGTTCTATACCGAAACTTCCCGAACATTGGCGGAGTGGCCCACACCCATTCGACGCACGCCACGGCCTGGGCGCAGGCCGTCCGGTCGATTCCGATCCTGGGCACGACGCATGCCGACTATCTCGGAGCGGACATCCCCTGTACGGATGTGATGTCCGACAGAGCGGTTCGGGGTGATTACGAGGAAGAGACAGGTCTGCAGATTGTCCGGACGTTCGAGAATCGGTCCTACGAGGAAATCGAGATGGTCTTGGTGGCGTGCCACGGTCCGTTCACCTGGGGGCGGACTGCGGAGGAGGCCGTGAGGAACAGTGTCGTTTTAGAAGAACTGGCCAAGATGGCTTTTCTCACTTTGCAGATCAATCCGAAAACGCCTCCACTGAAGCGGACGCTCGTCGACAAGCATTACCAAAGGAAACACGGCCGAGACGCCTATTATGGACAGGAGTGAAAATCTTTCAAACGGAGAGGATTCCATGAAATCACGGATTGTTAGTCGCATTGTAAATACTGTCTTTCTATTGTCGCTCGGGAGTTGCATCCCGTTCGCATCGGGGCAGGATACGGAACAGAAGGTTTATAAAACTCCGCCCAATAAACCGGCCCGGTGGGAGTGGGACGGAAAAACCTTCATGCTCGAATACGGGGGCGAGACTATCTTCAAAGGGACTGTCGAGAATTTCGATGACCGGATGGATTTCAATCGGGTCGAGCAGGAAGAGGACGGGAAAGTCGATCAGGTTTTCATCTGGACTTCCCGAACCGAACCGTTGAAACTGGCGGGTAAAATCGTCACGAGCGAGGAAGGATTCCCCTGCGAGGCTGAACGGAAGGAGAACGGACTCCTCCTCATCCGGCACAGCGTGGGGATGAGCTTCAGCCTTCTCAACCGGGCGGTGTATGACCGAAGGTTCGACTGGGTGCTGAGCGTTGATCCCCCAACGCGGGTCGTCATCACGCCCGAGACCGACTCGGATTCCAATGCCTTTCGCATCGAGATTTCAGGAAGAATACTCATCCTCCGGTTCCGACCGCGGTACTATCAGAAGCACCGCGGTCTGACATTCTTCGAGCCCTGGACGTACCGCGTCTGGCCCAAGCCCGTGGCGGGCTGGTGCTCATGGTTCGCATATTTGCAGGATATCACAGAGCAGGACGTCCGGCATACGGCGGACGTCCTGGCTGAAGATCTCGTTCCATTTGGTTTGGAATACCTCCAGATCGACGACGGGTATCAGCAGGACCCCGCGGGGACTCCAGAGACGTGGCTCGTTCCTAATGAGAAATTCCCGTCAGGACTGAAATCACTGAGCGCATATATTAAAGAGAGGGGAATGAAGCCGGGCATCTGGACGTACACGAGTTTTCATCAGAAGGATTGGGCGGAATCCCATCCGCGTTATTTCGTATTGAATGAGAAGGGCAAGCCCGCTTACGGAAACTGGGTGGGATACGTGATGGACGGGTCGAATCCGGCGACCCTGAATGACATTATCCGGCCGCTGTACGGAGGTTTCCGAGAGATGGGCTGGGAATATTTCAAGGTGGACGCCCTGCGCCATCTGAAGAATGAGGGATACAATAGTTTTTCGGATTATTTCAGGAAGAAGAAGCTGGATCGCGTCGATGTGTATCGGCGCTTTGTCAGGACGATCCGTGACGAGATCGGCAAGGATCGGTTCATGTTAGGATGCTGGGGTATACGGCCCGAACTCGCGGGCATCATCGACGGATGCCGCATCGGCACGGATGGGTTTGGGTACGGCGGTCTGGCGCAGTACAATTCCTTCAACAATGTTGTGTGGCGAAACGATCCGGATCACATCGAGCTGTCGGAGGGAGAGGCCTTTCGTTCGTGCATGGCCACGTCCCTCACTGGCTCTCTGTACATGCTGACGGACAAGCCGGAGGTTTACAAGACAGAAATCGTCGAGGCTGCGAAACGGACGCTTCCCGTGCCGTTCACTCTGCCTTGTCAGGTCTACGACGTGGATCCTTCCCATTCGATGCACTTGCATCGGGCCGATACAGAACTCAGTGGGTCGGGACCGCGCCTGTTGGATGCGGATCAGCGTCCGTACTGCCATCTGTATTTATTGGAAATCAACAAGCCTTTCGAGAGCTGGGTGGTCTTAGGGCGAACAGGCGGAGATATCGCGTCTGTCCGGTTTGAGGATATCGGGCTTCCTGCTGAGGACGAGTATCTCGTTTTCGAATTTTGGACGAAGAGATACACGGGATCTTTTACGGACGCTTTTCCGTTGGGTGAGATCGATCCCAAGTATGGCTGCCAGGTTTATGCGATCAGAAAACGGCTCGATCATCCTCAGGTTCTGGCGACGAGTCGGCATATCACCTGCGGCGTCGTCGACTTGGAGTCGATGGTCTGGGAGGAGGGATCGCTGTCGGGAGTGAGTCAACTGGTGGGTGGCGATCCGTACACACTCTTCCTGACGGAGCCCGCCGGGTATCGTTTGAAGGAGGTCCGATGTGAGGGGGCGAGTGTGATTGATCAGCGTCAGCAGAGCATGGTTCGAACGGTGCGGTTTGAATCGGAGACAAACAGCAAGGTCAGGTGGGTCGCTGTATATGAGAAGGAAAAAGAATAAATTAGACTTTGGAAAAATTCCTTTTTACGATCATAGGAAGTATGTCATGCCTGAGATTTTTAATCAGGCATCCAGGGGTGGGGACAATCAAATAGGGATTCCCCGCCCCTGGATTCCCGCTTAAAAAACGCGGGAATGACAACTCACCGTTATTCAGTGGATAAATTTGCCAAAATTCAGGAATAAATTAAGATTGATTTGCAAATAGAGGAGAATCGTCATGGAAAATGTCCCTGAAATCAAACTCGGTATCGTGGCAGTCAGCCGCGACTGCTTTCCGGTCGAGCTGTCGCGGGAACGGCGGAAGAAAGTGGTTCAGGCCTGTCAGAAAAAGAAGGTCCCTCTCGTCGAAATAGAGACTGTCGTCGAGAACGAGACGGACGGGATGAAGGCTCTGGAGGAAATAAAAAAGCACAAGATCAATGCGCTGGTCATCTATTTGGGCAATTTCGGACCGGAGGGGCCGACGACGCTTATGGCTCAGAAATTCGACGGTCCGGTGATGATCGCAGCGGCGGCTGAGGAGACGGGAAAAAACCTTTTCCAGGGTCGCGGCGACGCGTACTGCGGTCTGCTGAACGTGTCGTACAATGTCGGTCTCAGAGAGTTGAAGCCTTACATCCCTAAGATTCCCGTTGGGAATCCGGAGGAGGTGGCCGACAGGATACAGGATTTCATTCCGACGGCCCGTGTTCTTGTCGGTCTGAAGCATCTGAAGATATTTTCGTTCGGCCCGCGGCCCCAGGATTTTTTAGCCTGCAACGCGCCCATCAAGTCGTTGTACGAGTTGGGTGTGGAGATCATGGAGAACAGCGAACTGGATCTATACGATATCTACCGGTCGGCTGAGGGCAAAATCGAAATTGCATCTGTGGCCAAGGACATGGCAAAAGAGCTGGGCAAGGGAAATCCATATCCCGATCTTCTGAGCAAACTCGCGCAGTTTGAAGTTGCGCTGCTCGATTTCATGGGGGCACATTTGGGAGCTTCTGAATACGGTATATTTGCCAACAAGTGCTGGCCTGCTTTTGAGAAGTACTTCGGGTTCGTGCCGTGTTATGTGAATTCGCGGCTTGCCTCGCGGGGCATTCCCGTTTCCTGCGAGGTGGACATCTACGGCGCGCTGAGCGAGTACATGGCTGCCTGCGCGTCTGGCTTGCCGCCGACACTCCTGGACATCAACAACACGGTTCCGTACGATATGATGGAAGCGTCGAAGAAAATCGTCGGCAATTACAAACCGACCGATCTCTTCATGGGATTTCACTGCGGAAACACACCTTCCAAGTGCATGGCGACTTACGCGATGAAATACCAGCTCATCATGCACCGGCTGATGGAGCCTGAAAAGGATCCGGACATCACGCGGGGGACGTTGGAGGGCCGGATCAGGCCGGGGGAGATGACGATTTTCAGACTTCAATCCACTGCCGGCGCTGAACTCAAATCCTACGTGGCTGAGGGCGAGGTACTGGACATCGATCCTAAATCTTTTGGCGCCATCGGCGTTTTTGCCGTCAGGGAGATGGGGCGTTTTTATCGAAACGTTCTTATCGAGAAACGGTTTCCGCATCACACGGCGGTGGCTTTCAGCCATGCCGGAAAAATCCTATTCGAAGCTGTCAGAATGCTGGGCGTGGATGATATCGGTTTCAATCGACCTGCGGGAGCGTTGTATCCGACGGAGAATCCATTTTAAGATAACAGAATAATTAAACCACAGAATACCACGGAATGACACAGAGTATAGAAGATAATAACCGGTGCCATTGCTTGGCGCGATGGCACCGATAGTGATTTGATGATTAAGATGGAGGGATGAGACTTGGCAGTTCAGACACTCGACTGGTTGATCGTTGCCGGATATTTTGCAGTGATCCTGGGATTGGCGTGGTGGGTGATTAAGCAGAGGAAGGATACCTCAACAGATTATTTTTTGGCGGGCCGCCACTTGGGTTGGTTCGTGATCGGCGCGTCGATATTCGCTTCCAACATTGGGTCGGAGCATTTGGTCGGACTGGCCGGCTCGGGTGCGACGGACGGCGTGGCCATGGCCCATTATGAATTACACGCCTGGTGCCTGCTGGTTTTGGGTTGGGTCATGGTGCCCTTCTATATGCGCTCGAAAGTGTTTACGATGCCCGAATTTTTAGAAAAACGCTTCTCACCAGCGGCGCGAACGGTCCTTTCGGTGATCTCCCTCGTGGCATACGTCCTGACTAAAATCGCCGTGGGTATTTTTGCGGGAGGCGTCGTATTCAGTGTCCTTTTGCCCGACCTCCATTTCTTGGGATTGGACAGCTTCTGGATCGGCTCGATTCTTGTCATCGTTCTGACGGGCATCTATACGATCATGGGCGGACTTCGGGCCGTGGCGTACACAGAGGCCCTGCAAACAGTCATTCTTGTATTCGGTTCCGTGCTGGTGACGATCTTCGGCCTGAAGGCGCTGGGAGGCTGGGGGGAATTGCGCCACATCTGCGGTTCGGAGATGTTCAACCTCTGGAAGCCGCTCGTGCCGCACGGCCTCCAGGGAACGTGGGAACCGGTCAAAGAGGCCGGCCGGATGGCGTGGTACTTCAACGACAATTATCCTTGGCTGGGCATGCTTTTCTGCGCACCTATCATCGGACTCTGGTATTGGTGTACAGACCAGTACATCGTGCAGCGGGCGTTGGGCGCACCGAGTGAAAAGCAGGCGCGGCGGGGATCGATCTGCGCTTCCTACTTGAAATTGCTCCCTGTTTTTATCTTCATCATTCCAGGGATGATCTGCTTTGCTTTGGCGAAGAGCGGCAATGTTGAGGCGATTCGTCAAGTGTTTTTCGATGCCAACGGACAGCTTTTGCGTGACAGAGCCCAGGAGGCCTTTCCGCTTCTCGTTGCGAATGTCCTACCCGTGGGCGTTCGCGGCATTGTTGTGGCAGGTCTTTTGGCAGCGCTGATGAGTTCTTTGGCGGGCGTGTTCAACGCTTCTTCCACGTTGTTCACGATGGATTTCTACTCCAAATTCAGGCCGAAGGCAACACAGCATCAGCTTGTCTGGATGGGGCGCGTGGCCACGAGCGTGATGGTTTTGATCGGCCTGATATGGATACCGGTCATCCGTGGAGGCAAGGGATTGTACGACTATTTGCAGGGCGTGCAATCCTATTTGGCTCCGCCCATATTTGTCGTATTCTTTTTCGGTGTATTCAACAAGCGACTCAACCACAAGGGATGCTTGGCTGCCATGATCACTGGTTTTTCTTTGGGACTCTTTCGATTGGCCGTGGATACGCCTGCCAAACTCGTTCAGGGCTTCTCCTACAGCGAAGGATCGTTCTTCTGGATACTGAATAATATTTTCTTTCAATACTACAGTCTGTTTATATTCATCGTGAGCGCGGTTGTGATGGTTGTCGTCAGCTATGCGACCCAAGCGCCGGCATACGATAAAATCAGCGGACTGACGTACTCGACGATGACAGCTGAAGACCGGAAACAGACTCGCAGCAGCTGGAGCGTCATCGATGTCGTAAGCTCTTTGATCGTGCTTGGACTCATCGTCGGGGCATACTTGTTCTTCAGAGGATAACAGTGAGAATCCACTTCTTGATATTTTTGCTCGTTTCATTTGCCGGAAGTGGATTCTGCCAAATCGAGGATTTGTCGGCCGATGAAATCATCGAACGTGCGCGGCGGTATCTTACCGAGGGCAACTATTTCATGGAGGATTATTCGTGCTCCACGCGTACCTCGACTTTCGTGGTGGAGGAGCTGCTGGATATCTATCAACGGTACGACATCGAGAAGTTTGCCTTCACTCCCGTCGACGACTGGGCGACGGGTGTCATCTACTGGAAAAAACCGGACAAGTTTGTGTACGATGTGGACGAATACTTCCGGTCGCAGACGTGGGGGGACACGATCTTCGCGCCCGTCAAGGCCATGTCCGCGACCGTGAACGGTCCATTTGTTTTCGACAGCCTGAAGGTCGTTTCGCCCCTCTGCGACAGTTGTTTTGCGTATTATGATTTTGATCTGCTTTCCGTAGTGACGGTCGACGAATACAAAAAATGCTACGAGATTGGCATTCATCCGAAGAAGAAGGACCGCGCTCTCGTTTCCGGTACGATACGCATCGAGGATCAGCATTTTTCGGTTGTCGATATGAAGATCTCCTTCAGCAGAAAATCGAAGAGTTGGTTTCCGATGAGAAGCGAGTGTGATATCCGGTTTTTCCTCTGGGAAGAAAGGTATAACCTCTGTTACCAGATGGTCATCAAGCACGAGCTCGTCATTCCTAAGATGGTTAAATTGAACATACTTCAGAAGGTCGATTTTTGGGATTTCACGATCAATACCGGTATACCGGATGCGTTCTTCGGCAAGAAAACGATTGATATACGAGATGCAAAATCGTATCTGAGCGACAAGCCCTTCTCCCTCGCTTCGTTCAGCCAGCAGATGCAGGGTCAGGCTTCGGAGCGTTACAAGTACAGCGGCCGGTTTGCGGTCTGGACGGGTGTATGGGATGCTTTTACCCTGAATCGCGTGGAGGGGTTGCAAACAACGGTCGGGTTCAAGACGGAGGGCGCGTTCTCGAAGTACTGGCGGACGGGATTGAAGTTGTGGTACGGATGGTCGAATCAAAAGCTTGGATACCAGGTTGATTTCGGCCATTATATTCCGTACGGGAAGGGGCTGTCGTATGGAGCCGCAGTCTACGACGGCATCTATCCGGTCGATCCGAAGGTCATTTCGCGGTTCTCCAATTCGCTCGGTTTTCTCTTTTCGAAGAACGATCATTTTGATTACTTCCATAAAAAGGGGGTCAGCTTTTTTTCACAATACCTTTTGAATGACAACTGGCGGTTTGGCGTCAAGGCATCGAACGAGCGAAACGCTTCGGTGGGCGTGATCAACACTAAATATCGTCCGAATCCGGAGATCGAGGAAGGCCGGTTCACGACGTTCGATTTGTATTCGTTGTGGGACAGCAAGCCGGTCTATCTGCCCACTTCCCGCTGGTCGCTGTCGAATCAGATTCTGTTTTCGATAGACCGATTGAACAGCAACCGGAGGGGATTCGTCCGGTTCTACAGCTGGCTGCGCCGGTATCAAGTCCTTCCGCTCCGACTGGCGTTCGAGGCCGACATGAGCGCCGGGCTGTCGAGGGGGCATCTGCCTTTGCAGCATCGATTCACTTCCATCCATGATCGATATCGCTTTGATAAGGATGAAGATTATACGAACTGGTACGGCGAGGGAGCGGTGGCGTGCGGCGTTTCTTTCTTCTTTGGAGAACAGTTGTTTGAAAAGTTCTTCCTCGCAACACGCCTGCGATTTTTGACGGTTTATCGACTGCGTTTTATGGTCTTTGCCGATCTCATTCGTTTTTACGACACCCTCCCTGATGCAATGAACAAAGACACTTTTCTGAAAGGAAAATGGGAGACGGACAAAGGATTCGGTTTGGAAGGGCTGAACGGCCTGTTGAGAATCGAGTTTTCGAACCGTTACATCGGGTTGAGGATCAGGCCCGATTTTATCCCCGATCTTTTTAAATAGAGAAAAATGGGTTTTATATCAAACCTGAATTATCAACCACAGATCAACACGGAATAACACAGATAATGAAAAATCATTGAGTTTAATATAATGTTCATTGAATGGAATGATTAGAGATACAAAATTAATTATGTTTTTTAATTTCTGTGTCTTACTCTGTGTTCATCTGTGGTTTGTGAATTTATCAGGTCAAATCACTTGGAGGCGAGTATGAAAAAGATGCTTTTTCCTTTAGGAACAGTCATGGCGATTGTTCTGATGGTGAGCATGA
>JBDRSZ010000048.1:0-3201 GCA_043824415.1 bacterium
AATCCGCCTCCTATTACCAACGCCAGGTCCCTTTTCTTTATGGTGGATGATAGGTCGATAGGCAGCTCTTCCCCTTCGATTTTCTGACTGTAGGACAGCAAATTTCCGATTTCGACTCCACCGACGATATAGGGTGAGGTGTGATCAAAGAACGTCCTGCGAAGAAGGATGGGGACGCTGAGGGAAGTGAGGGAATAGTTTTCTGCGGCAATATCAGATTTGATCGAGTAGTTTTTCTGCATGATTAAAATATTGAACTCAAAAATCGTCCTGAACGACAGGTCGAATTCAATACCGATACCGCCCTGAAATCCCATTTTCGGACGCCACTCCATATCATCAGACACTCGAAAATTTGAAATATTCAATCCGGTCAAAACCTTAAAATCGGCCGCAAGCGGCAAACTCATAAGGAAAATAAAAAAAACAAAAAAGGGCTTTTTCACTTCAAGAAAAGTATACATTTTTTTGTTGTATAATGATAACGTTTAAACCATGAGAATCGCCATCTACGTCGGTCATCCCGCTCAGTACCATTTTTTCCGCCAAACGATAGCGGCGCTCAAATCTAAGGGCCACACGGTCAAGCTGCTGGCCAAAAGCAAAGACGTTTTGGTTCAATTGCTGGACTATTATGGAGAGGAATACATCAATATCCTTCCAGGCGGCCGCACAGACAGCACATGGGGCATCGTGACCGGGCTTATAAAAAGAGAGTATCAACTCTTCAAACACATGAGAAACTTCCACCCCGACATTGTGCTGGGGACGGATCCGGCCCTGGCCCATGTAAGCCAGCTCCTGCATATCCCCTGCGTCACCTGCTTGGAGGACGATTTTGACGTGATCCCGCAGCTGGCAAAAATCACTTACCCTTTCACCACCAAAATCTTTGCTCCTCATGTCTGTGATGTTGGAAAATACACATACAAAAAAATCGGCTACGAAGGCTATATGAAACTCGCCTATCTTCATCCCCGATATTTTGAACCCGATCGCTCCATTGTGGAGAAAGTGACTTCCGAGCCTTTCTATCTCATCCGCCTGTCAAAACTGAAAGCTTACCACGATAAGGGGATTGACGGGATCTCGGGGGAACTGCTCGGTGAGATCATCAAAAAACTGGAACAGCAAGGAAAAGGCGGGATTTTTATCTCATCCGAGGGCAGCCTGGTTTCGGAATTTAAACGGAACGAATTGAACATTCACCCAGCCCACATCCACCATTTTCTTCATTTCGCCGAATTGCTGATCTCAGATTCACAGAGCATGTCGGTGGAAGCGGCGGTCCTGGGCACTCCATCTATTCGCATCAGCGGTTTTACCGGACGGATCGGCGTTTTGGAAGAATTGGAACATCGTTACGGACTGACATTCGGATTCAAACCCGAAAACAGCTCACTAATCCTTCAAAAAATCGATGATATTCTTTTGTTGAATGAGTCCGCCGCGTATTGGGAAACCAAACGACAGAATATGCTCAGCGAAAAAATCGATGTCACGGCTCTTCTCGTCGAAACCGTTGTTTTTTCTTACTTTCCTCGATATAGGTCAGGAAAAAAGCCAGGAAGAGAAACATAAATCCGCTCACAAATCCGGCAATGAGCACCATCTGCATTTTTTTAGGCGCAACGGGCCCGACCGAAGAAGTCGGCTCCTTGACAAGTCTCGCGTAATCGATCCTCATCTTTTCCTCTGAGAGGAGTTGAATGTTGGATCTAATATTTTCAATCTCCGTGTTGCTTTTTTCGACGTTGTTTTTCAGGTTGTCGATCTGCGTGTCTAATTTTTTCAATTCTTCCCTTTTAGACTTAATCTCCAGATCCAGGTTTTCCTGCGTGATCATCTCATACGTATGTTTTTCATTGAGGGTGTCGTAGTAACGAAGATTGGCCTGTACTTCGTTCGAATAGAGAAGCAGACTGACCGCATCAAGCCCTTTATTGACGCCTGCCATAATTTCTTTCACCTGCTCCGACAATTCATCCGATTTCTTTTTGACATTCTCCAACTCATCCACAATGTTTTTAGCTCTTTGCTCTGAAATCTGCGTTTTGTTTTTCGCGGATTCCACGGCATGCAGCGTCATTGCCTTTTCGATGTTAAGAAGCTTGAAGCCGTTCCGGATGTCATTTATTTGAAGCTCTTTTTGTTTGATTTCACTCTGTCGGGCTTCGATGGCCGAGTCGATGGATTTCATTTCCACATCGATTTTTTTGTCAAGATCAGCCTTGAGATGAGAAAACAATGTGTTTTGAATGTTTTTGGCTTTATCCACATCCTCGACTTTTGTCTTTATTTGAATCAGATTGGTGTCTTTTATTGGACTTGCACTGAGTTTTGGGAATTTCTTCGGATCGATATTCAACTGAGCGGCGATCAGGTTGTTATAAACACCTTCGTTTATCTGGCTGGCAATCTCCGAGGGGCTCGTTACGATCACTTCCTCAAACTGACCACCAGCCGTTTGGGTCAGAAACTTACTGGGAGAAAGGATGGAATCCACCTCCCATACTTCCGGCAGGATTAAACTGACGACTGCAACGGCAATGGCGATGAGAACTGTGGGAAAAATGATCAACCATTTTTTCCTCCAGATCACATCCAGATATTCGATCAGTTCCTTCTCGTTTTCGTATTCTTCCATTTTTATTCCATTTCGTTTTCTTAGAAGATATAGAAAATCATTTTTCGTTTCAAGATTTTTTTAAAAGTTTTTTGTGAGCTTGAATTATGAATCGCCATTATCTTCAAAAGTACAGACCAAGCTGTACTCTGTATAGTCGTCAATCGGAACGCGCCCCACCTTGGTCCAATCACCTTCAGGAAGGAAACAGGCTGTGGCGATAGACATGGAATCTTCCAGTTTTTCTTTCACATCACATTTTCTAAAAAAATGGATTTTAAATGCGTGGTAGGTTCTGGGCTTCCGCCTGATTGTGTCAGTAATGATCGATTCGGCCAGCAATTTGATTTTTTCTTCGGTCAAATCACTATCGAAACAGATCCAGAAAAATCTATATTTGGGTAGTGAGCCCACATCGGTTGACTTCAAAACTTCAAACGTGATTCCGGTATTCGTTGAAATTTCTTCAATATTGATTGAAGTTTCGGCCAATTGAACGACTTCAGCCGGTGGACTTTTTTCCTTTGATTCATAAGCTGATAAAATCAATAAGAATCCCATCAAAACGACGAATG
>JBDRSZ010000049.1:0-17342 GCA_043824415.1 bacterium
CCGCGTCAACGTCCTTCTGGCTGGTGGGTGGAAAAAAATACAGGTTCGCCCACACACTGCTGCCCGTAAATCCGTTCACGACATCCACTCCGAAAAGCTTGGCGGCAACGGCAGCATTCTTCATATCTTCTGCACACCGCCGTCGAACGCCTTCGGGATCTCCGTCACCCCAGAGCCGATCCGGTAGAATCGACCTGTGCCTCTGATCAATGGGATCGTCGCAGATACATTGTCCCACAAGATGGCTGCTGACGGCATAGCATTTCAGGTTGTATTTCTCGAGCAACGCTCTCTTATTCTTCACATAACCATCGCTTTCGAGGGCTTTATCTACTTCAAAATGATCGCCCCAGCAGGCAAGCTCCAGCCCGTCGAATCCCCACGAGTTCGCCTTCTTCGCGAGCGTTTCCAACGGCAAATCCGCCCACTGTCCGCTGCACAAAGTAATCGGTCGTGCCATTGATTCTCCTCCTCCGTTTAATGACGTTTTAACCACAGATCGCAGAGAAATAAAGAAAACAGTGAACAATGAAAAAGGACCGTCCGATTTTTGATTCAACAATTCCTCAATCTCTAAATCCCCAATCCCGAATATTTTTCTTTTCTCCGTGTCCTCTGTGGTCGATAATTACTTAACGATAAATAGCCTGAATCCAATCCTCTTTTGGATGATACTTACTCTCACACGCCCAGAGTATACCCCGCTTGACAATCTCAAGCGCCTCGAGACCATTGAAATCGGTAGCGACATGTCCCAGAGAAGTATAAAAGACGCGTCCCTTTCCATACATCTTCTTCCATACGATTGGTACGACGCATCCCTTGATCCATGAGGCGTACTCGTCTCCAAAGGTCGTCGTAGCCAGCACCTTTACGTTCGGGTCGACATGCATGTAGTACTGCTCGGAGTGCATCCGAAAATCCTGGATGCCCTTTGTGATGGGATCTTTGTGATCCACTATATTCACTTCGTAATCGATAACGCCGCCAGGATGCGCGACCCACTGGCCGCCCACCATGAACTGATATTCCGTGTTCTGACGGAAAGAATCCGCGAGACCGCCGTGCCAACCGGCCAAGCCCACGCCGCCCTTCACAGCATTAAGCAAAGCCCTCTCCTGCGGACCCGTGATTGTGCCCATCGTCCAAACCTGAACGATGAGGTCGACCTTTTTCATCAGCGTCTCGTCGAGGTAAGCATCCAGTGTATCCGAAACGGTCACGATGGCGCCCCGCTCCTTGGCCCAGGGCGCAAAGATATCGATACATTGCTTTGGTTCGTGGCCCAACCATCCCCCCCACACCATGAGTACGGATTTGTCTTTCAATGAAGGAGTAAGCCTCTCCTGTGTCCTCGTCCGACACGCCATCCGCGTCGTTAGCAGCGCACCCACACCCGCTGCAAGCGTTTTTTCGATAAACTTTCTTCTATCGACGATTTCCTGGCCCATTGTATTTTCCTCTTTGCGTTCGGGTTTGTGCACTTCATCTCTATTCAAGCTCGCGGACCCAGATGTTCCGATACCGGACCGGATCGCCGTGATCCTGGAGTTTCAGCGGGAGCCGATCGTCATGGGGCTTGTAGGACGCACGGACTTTATGGGCCGTCAGTCCTGTCAGCACGACGTTGTCCTGAACGAGCACTCCGTTGTGGAAAACCGTCATGCGCGCGGCACGAGAGAGACTTCCATCCCCTGCAAACCGAGGCCGATGAAAAACGATATCGTACGTCTGCCACTGTCCCGGAGGACGACACACATTGACGAGAGGCGGATACTGTCCGTAGACGGATGCCGCCTGCCCGTCCGGGTAAGTATCATTCTCGTACGAATCGAGTACCTGTACCTCGTAAAGGCCCATTAAAAACACGCCGCTGTTGCCCCGACTTTGATCCTTGCCTTTGGGAGGAAACGGCATTGCCCACTCAACGTGAAGCTGGCAGTCGCCGAAGCCTTTCTTCGTCATCATCGTACCTGTTTTTTGAACGACTTTCACGAACCCATTCTCCACTTTCCATTTCGCAAGATCGCCGTTCTCCATGCTCCATTGGGAAATATCCTCACCATTGAACAACACGACAGCATCGGATGGCGGTTGACCCGCCTTGTCCTGAGTGCTGAACGTTCCAGGATCGATGACAGGCGGCCGCGGTCGATCCATATCGTGTACCTTCCAACCCTGCGCTGTTTCTACAGTAGCATTATCACCGATTCTCTTGCAGGCGATAATAACGACCGTCATGAGGACAATCAATAGAACAGCGCCCTTGGGGATCTGCATCCACTTCATCGCAACCTCCTTTGGTTCTGTCGTGGTATTCATAGAAAATGAAATGTGTTTCATGAAGTTGAAAAATAGTTGAGGCAAGAATAATTCATCCTCATAAAATGTATGAAATAAAATAAAAAAAGCAACTGAAAAAAGTCCGAGTTGAAGTATTTTCATCGATGGACTTCAGGCATCTAATCTGAATTATTCACCACAGATCAACACGGAATCGCACGGAAAAAGAAAAAACAGTGGATTAAGATGAAGAGAATGAACAAGAAACAATCTGAAACACAATCAATTTAACTGTGTTTTTAGTTTCTGTGTTTTATTCCGTGTTCATCTGTGGTTTGTGAGTGGATCAAGCTAAATATCTTAATAAGGCATCCCCGTCGGAGAAATCCGGCATTAAAATATCACAACCCGCATCCATCAAGCGATTGACTTTCCGTTCATTCCAACCGCTTCCCTTTACTTCATCTGAAGCGATCCCGACGGCGATGGCGCCGTTCGATCTGGCGTTTCGAATTTCGACAGGGCCATCGCCGAAAACCACGACCTCCGGACCATAAAGACTGTGATTCTTGATAATCTCCTTGATGACCTTATCCTTGGAAAAGTCTTCGATCCTCCCCACGGCACCGTATATACCGCCCTGAAAATATCGGGCAATCTTTAATATTTTCGATTCGTTCTGCACATCCTCCCGATCCGTGCCGCTGGCAAGATACATTCTAACGCCACGGTCATATAATTTTCTGCAAAAATCGACCGACCCGTTCAATATAAAATCTTGAATACTTTTTTTGCCCGATTCCAAATCCGCAATCCGTTCTCGGATCAAAACCATCAGACGATCGTTGTATGCCTTCTTGTATCCCCATGCGTCCAAAATCCTGTTATCGGGAACAATACCAAACTCCTTCACCATCCCGACCAAGATCTCCATCTGAAAAATCGTCTGAATGCCCGTCGACTCGTCGATGGTTTTTCTGACACGGTCGATGATCTCCTGAATCGGCTTTGTGTCCCCGCAAATGCTCTCGACCATCACGGGTTCCATGATGCGCTCCCATCCCTCCCGTAGGAGTGAGATCGTCCCGTCAAAATCAAAAATCGCGTGTCGAATTCTGCCCTTCTCCACGGCTTTATTCAGAATCCGGATTTCAGTTCCAGGCAGTGTTTTCATATGACCAGTATATGGAGTTCGATTCTATTTTGACAGTTCTTTGAGTTTCGCGTACAGATGATGGAGGAAAACGCGATGATCCGACGACACGTACCGAACCGTCCCTCCCATGCGGTAAAACGTTTTAAAGAAACGAAGATAATAATCGGGTGAGCTTTTCGGCGGTTCTCCCTTCGTCCAGTCCCATTCCGATTCGATAAGATCGTTGACAAGAAGATAATGATCGGTGATTCTCTCTCCATTCTGAGGCCTAAGATTATTCGCAAACGAAAGCGCCTTTTCGAATACTTGGGGCGCCATCACAGAAGATCCCACAGAGATAAAAACACCGTGCCGCAGCCGACTTACAGCGCGCACGAAGATCTCGTAATCCGTGTGGCCTCCCCTTCCAAGAGCCCCGCCGTTTGCATAAGGATGGTTGTAGATAATGTCGTAGCCAATCCCCGGATGGACTGTCACCGGTACACGCATCCGGAAAGCATTCCCCAATACGGAATATTTTTTATACGGATGAGGGATTTTCATGAAACCGGATCGCAGGTGAAACTTGCCCACCGTGTTTAACAGCTCGACCTTTGCTGGTAAGATTTTATCATGACTGCTGAGATTGTTCGAAACATCCTCTTTCAAAGTGGAGGCAGATGGAATATCCAGGCCCTCCTCTTGAATCAACGCCCCTACGGATTCACCGTACCCCATTCCCCTGACTGCTCCGACCTGAACAGCCAAGTTGATGTATTTACCCGTTTCATCCCACGTGCCGAACGTACCTGTCGCTACATTCGCACGCACGTCTTCTTCGGTCTGTCCGAGGTAGGCGAATTCCCAGTCGTGGATGCTGCCCGCCCCCTGCGTCGCCAAATGGGTGAACCAGCCGTTCTCCATCATTTTGATGACAATCGGACCCACACCGTTTTTTATGAGATGCGCTCCGAATGCAAGAATGATCGAAGCATCCTCTTCTTTGGCAGTCACGATTCGATGGGCCGCTTCTTGAACAGCATCCTCAAGTTGAGGAGCAGCCGGAGGAGTCGAATCCGGATTGACAGCGATCTCTTCGATGTTTGTTTTACTGATTCTGGACGTTAAAGGGAAGACTCTCAACCGGTCCCTATCTGCCTTCGGATACGGCATGCGTCGCTCACTTTTTCATGAAATCCTGTCGTGCAATTCCCTCAGCCGCACCAGCGTCTGAATGACGGACCTCACTGTGTGATAGCTGATTTTCCACTCGTGCCCCAAGTAATCCCACTTCACCGTCCCGTCCCGTTCGAGCAGCGCGTACCACTCACCCACGTCGTGATTGATATTCTTGTTCCAGGCAAAGTTGAACACGTTCTCGAACGCATCCCAGTATTTCTGCTCTTGAAAGAGAAGCGCGGCATCCAAGAATCCGATGAGCGCCTCGGCCTGCTGCCAGAACTCTTTCAGCGTTTGAACCGCCGGGCCGTCGTTCGGACCTTCGACAGTGATGCCTCCGTATTCCCAATCCACACCGTAATCCAGGGCTTTATCGACAAGTTTCCGCAAAATCGGAACATACGGAGATACTTCCTCGCCGAGCACGCATAAGGCATGTCTCAACAGCCAGGCCATCTCCACATTGTGACCGTAATTCGTGTTGTTCAAAGGCCGCGCGCCTTCATCCGCCGGACGATCCGATCCCCACACGTCTTGAAAAAGAATCGCCGGTAAAGGCTGAAAACTCTCGTCGAACTGTGCCATGCCCGTGCCGTATTCAGGGTCGAGCATCTTCTCCGTGAGGATTCGGATGACTTCCTTTAACTTCCTCCTATGCGCCGGGAAATCCGACAATTCAAACATCGTCGTGAACGCTTCCATCAGGTGCATGTGCACGTCGAATGTCTTGCGGTCGCCGCCGTAAGCACCGCCCGGCTTGAGCGACCAATCCCGTTGGAACATTTCCCAATAACCGCCGAAGCGTGTGTCCGCTGCATTCTTCTGGATCTGGTCGAACGTCTTCTCCGCATACTCGCGGCCGACGGAATCTCCGGATGCCAACGCGTATTCAGCCATTGCATACACGCCAAAGCTTTGACCGTACATGATCTTGCTATCTTTTTGGACTTCCCCTTGCCGATCCGTTATCCAAATCCATCCTCCGAATTCCTCATCCCAGAAATGCTCGACAGCAAACCGGACACCCTGTTCGGCCGCCTCTAAACATCGACCTTCACCATATCCGGCTCTGTGCGCGCTCGCCATCGTATAAATCATCCGAAGCTGACAGATGAGCGTCTTGTCCGTCTTACCAGTGGGATTCCCGTTCCGGTCGAAGTAGCTCAGAAATCCGCCAACCTCTCTATCTATCGAACGGTCCAGCCAGAACGGTAAGAGCTGATTCTTCAGATACGGCTCAAGAAGATCGATGATTTCTTGTATCCGGCCCGGCTCGACTCGGATTCCTGATTTCTTATCATGATTCATCAAATTCTTTTTCTATTCTGATTCATCGGAAAACCGACACGATGCTCCCATTTTCAGGATTTCCTCAGGCGTAGCGGTTCCTGTCTGGCCGATTTTCCGAATCGTCACAGCCGAAGCAAGATTGCCTACCTGCGCAGCTTCCTCCAGGGTTGCACCCACGGCCAGCGATGCCGTCATCCCGGCCAAAAAACTATCCCCCGAACCAACAGTATCAATCTCCCCTTCAACACGAATCCCCGGAATCGGAACAATCACCCCTTCGTCACAGATCACGCATCCCCTTGCTCCGCGAGTGACAACGAGTGGACGACCCCTTTTCTGAAAGATCATTTCAATGGCCTTAAACACTTCATCCCGAGTAATATCCGTTGGATCCTCCTTCTCAATGCTGCTCCATTTCAAGGCTTCCTGATCATTCATTTTCAAACAGGCGCCATTGTACTCATCTCTCACATGCCGACCGTCGAACACAAAGATGAATTCTTTTTTCTCAGACACCAGTCGAGAGAGTCTGTCTCGTAAAAACGGTGTGTGAATTCCGCTCGCAACCTGTTCATTGATGATGACGACATCGAATGTGGATAACCTCTTCTTCAATCGACCGATAAGGTCATTAGCCAGAGCATCGGGTAAGCGATTGAAATTGCCCATGTCAATTCGCTGCGATTCTTCGCCATCGACGTAAGGTTTGCAATAAGCTAAAGTCTGCCAGGACTCGGAATCGCTCATGAGCATGTTACTGCATTCGGCTTTCCGGTACAATAGAGAGAGCATCTCCCGTCCGAATGGATCATTCCCAACGACACCGAAAGTATGAATATCTCCGACACCCATGTCATGGAGATTCGCTGCGACATTTCCCGCCCCACCCAGCGAATACCGCTGCTCGCGGACAGGCTGCGTCATCTTGCCCGTCTCGACGGAAACCTCACTCGCACGCATATCCAGCATCCAATACACATCCAAGCAGAAATCCCCCATGACTGCAACCCGGGCATGCTTGATTAGGCTTAAAATCTTCCGTAATCTTTTCTGGTGGATACGATAAAATGGTCTGTTATTTAATGGCATCTCCATCTCGATGGGGTTGATCGTCTAATTTCGCATTCTCAAAGTTTAAAATCGACCGAATTTAAAAATAATCAATGCAGATGGACCGCAGATATCCGAGGAAGAAACGCCGTCCAAATCAACTCCCAAAGCGATCCGATAGCTCCCGCCAAATCCGATCCGAAACCAACTCGCCACGTTGAGGTCGATGTTGAAACTCGGTTCAAGAATATAAAAGGAATCCGACTCCTTCGCTTCATTCGGATTGTGCTCCTTGAGTTTCACTGCACCGCGGCCGAGCAATGTGTGAATCGTCCAGTGAACGAGTCGATCAGAATGATGGATATATTCGATCTCAAACCCTCCGTAGCTCATGTCGAGATACAGCGGTTTCCCGTTTTCACTCACAGCGTCCGTATCGATATTAAACAGTAAACTGTAACCGCCTCCGCCAATGGCGACTCTGTGATTGATAATCCATCCTCCTCTCCCGCCTGTAAACATCCCCACCTTGCCATTGACCAGCCCGACCAGCCCGACCGGTCCGCCGTAACCGCCGCTGTGAAATTCGCCATCGACCAATGTTTCCTCCTGAGCGAAAAGGCAATTCATTGATAGAATTATGAGAAAAATGATCCAGAGCGTCTTCATCATTCGGCTCCTTTCCCATACACTGATGACAACTTTTACTTACCATTCTTACCCACAGAAAAAGAATACCGTATCACACCGTTCGGACAACGATTCTTTGCACGTCTGGCAAAAGAGCTTATCCTGAACGAAGTGAGGAAACGACAGAATGGACCTTTTCATCCATCTCGAAAAAAGGTTGCCTTCTCTTGAATGACCTCAAGCCCTCTCCCACTGCTCCCGCAGGAGTTTTGCGGCAGCAGGGATCGTCTCGACTTTATCACCGACCGACCCGCATTCCAAGCTGATGTAATCCTGGTACCCGATGAGCTTCAAGCCTCTGAAGCCATCGATGTAATCGTCCCCCTCGTCCTCGCCGGGCATCTTTCTCCGCTTCCGGCTGGCCATATGCACATGATGGAGGTACTTCCCGCCGGAGATGAACGCCCCCATGTCGCTCGTCTCCTCCCACGTCATGTGCCAGAAATCGCCCATACAGGCGATCCCGGGATTGTCGACGTCCCGACAGATGGCAGCTGCATCGGCCACGAGCCGGAGGAAATAGGCTTCCCGACGGTTCAGGGGTTCCATCAAAATCCGCGTACCCACGCTCTGAGCATGATCGCCGAGTTCGGGCAGGAGTTCGAGAAGCATGGCTCTCGCTTCCTCGAGCGGAAGTGAAGGCTGCCTGTTGAAGGCGGGAACGATGATGAGACCCGTGGAATTTAGCGCGCCGGCAGCAGTGAGGATCTCCTTCATCGAGCGAACAGCCAATTCCCGGATCTCTTTCTGATCCGATATGATGACGCCCTCGAACCCGGCGCAGATCGCACTCATCCGTATCGTTCGTCCTTCGAGCGCTTTTTGCAGCTCACCGACACGGCTCGCTAAATTCCTCCCGCCAACCTCAAGTCCGACGTATCCGTGCTTCTCTAAAAAATCGAGTTTCTCGTTCAGCATCTCGCCAGGAGCAATCCCTTCCTGACACGAAAGCTTGAGCGCGGCTTTTTTAGGCGACTTGGGCAGTTTCACAGACGGCGTCGAACACCTGACGACGTATGCGGCCCCGGCCGCTGCAGTCATCTTTAAAAATTTCCGACGACCGATTCGCATAATCGTTCTCCTCTCTGTGGACATTAAACCACAGAGGTCGCAGAGATAGCCCCTGTGTCCTCTGTGGTATCGTTTTGAAAATCCTTCTTAAACCTTTCCCTCCCCAGGAACCGGAATCTGCACTTTCATCGGAACGCGTCCCATGCTGTACTCCGTCGGTCCCAGCCGGAAGTCAGAGGCCATCATCTCATCCCAGGTGACCTCTTTTCCGGTATAAGCGGAGATGCGTCCCATGATGGCAGCCATCGTTGAGATGGCCGTGTTCTTCGCCTCGTTCATGGGAATCCCGTTCCGAATGGCCGTCACCAGATCGATGTGTTCCTGGACGTACGGGGAGATTCGCTTCTTTTCCTCTTCCTCCGAAGCCTTTTCATCTTCCTGCTTTGGTTCGCCGTATTTCCACGCCACGCTGCCGTCCTGCTTGAATATCGTATTCGAGCAGTTGCTCGACCCCTTCGTTCCGACGATGAACTCTGAGACGTTCTCCACGCAGCCGTCGATCTGTCGGCACATGCTGTGGACGTGCATACCGTCCGGCATCTCGAAATCCACGCTGAAGAAATCGTACTGATCGCCCGTGACGCGGCGCATCCTTGCCCCGAATCCGACAGCCTTCACCGGATGCATCCCCGTGAACCAGTGGATCACATCAAGGTTGTGAACGTGCTGTTCGACGATGTGATCCCCGGACAGCCAGCACCAGTTGACCCAATCTCGAATCATCCACTCCATGTCGGACCAGCCTGTCTGACGTTGCCTGTACCAAAGCTGACTCTGATTCCAGTAACACCGGGCGGCCACGATGCGGCCGATGGCTCCGTTGGCGATCCTCTTGTAAGTCTCCACGTATTCCCTCTGATGCCGCCTCTGCGTACCCGTCCCAATCTTCAGACCGAAAGCTTCGGCACGATCCGCCGTGTCCATGATGGACCGCGCTCCGACTGGATCCACGGCTACTGGCTTCTCCATGAATACGTGTTTCTTCGCATCCACAGCGGCTGCAAAATGTGCCGGGCGAAAATGAGGAGGCGTCGCAATCAATACGATGTCCACTCCCGAATCGATGACTTTCTTGTACGCATCGAAGCCGACGTAACACCGGCCATTAGCAACCTCTTGCCCTGCATCCTTCAGGATGCTTGCCCGAGCCGAATCCACCCTATCCTGAAAAACATCCGCCAGGGCAACGACCTGCAGATTCGGACCGGCCTTTAAAAAATCCAAAGCCGCTCCGGTTCCCCGTCCACCGCAGCCGATGAGTCCTGCCTTCAGCACCGGACCGTCGGGAGCTGTGTCCAGCAACGGTGGAACGACAATCTCTTTTTTCGTCTTGGCGCACGCGACCAGCGCAGTCGCAGCAGCCATCGTCCCGATAAAATTGCGTCTTGTGATGTCTGTGTTCTCTCTCATCGTACCTTTCCTCCCTTTCTTTAAGTTTCGATATGCACCTCTCTCATTTGGAAAATATAATCTTCAACGAAATGAGCAGCAATGCAATCCCGAACACTTTTTGTAAAACTGCTTTGGACAATCCAACTGCAATCTTGGCACCCAATAAACCGCCGATCAAGAATCCCACACAGACAAAGGCCACTATTTTCAAATCCACATACCCGTGCTTGTAATAGGTCCATGCGGCAAGAATTCCGATTGGCGGAACCATCAAGGCCAATGTTGTTCCCTGGGCTTGATGCTGAGTAAGCCCGAACAAAAAGATTAAAGCCGGAACAAGAATCACTCCTCCACCAAGTCCAACCAGCCCGCTGAAGACTCCGGCGATCAATCCTAAAAGGACACAAAAAAATATCGTAGTCATATAGTGTTTTCTCCTTGTATCAATGCCTTACACTATATCGTATGGATAAATGTCTTTATCACAACCTCTACTGAAAACGTGCTTCATCATTGGCTGCCACTCGGATAGATTTATCTCCGATACACCCGAACTACACGAAATCCCACGTCGTAACAATCCGAGTACCACCAGATGCTCTTCGGGGATTGCGGATCGGTGAGCAGCCACGAATCGTTGCGTGTGTGGTCCCGGCGTGCGGAACGCAGATCCGCCGCATCACTCTGAAAAGAGCCGCCGCGTACGACATGTTCCGTTCCCGAAGTCGGACCGACAGGATCGACCACCAAGCTGTCGGCGATGTATCTGCTGTAAGCATCCGGAGAATACCAGTCTAAGCAGAACTCTTTCACATTTCCGAGTATGTGAATCAGGCCGAACGGATTCTCCGCTTTGGAGTAGGCTGGATACGTCTTCCCGCCGGCGTTCATTCCATACCAGACGAACCTTTGGATTCCGGCTGTATCCACGCCGAAAATCCTGTTCATCCACGATCTCCTCGTCAGTTTGGAGGGATCTCCGTCGAAAAAATAGGGATCAGAAGTTCCCCCTCGGCAGGCGTACTCCCACTCCGCCTCCGTAGGTAGCCGGTATTCATCTCCCGTGACAGACGACAGCCACTCGCAGTACTTCATCGCCGCATGGTGCGTCATCGAAATGGCGGGCCGCGATCCCCTTCCCCATCCCTGGTCGGGCGACCCGTAAGGCGGCGTCGGACCCGTCACAACATCCACCTCCTCTCCGTAGTCCATCGATCCGTACTTGCCCTTCGTCCCCATCTGTCGATAGTAGACTTCCCACTCTGCCCATCTCACCTCTGTCCTTCCTAACCAGAAAGGACTAACCCGCACTCCGTGCGTCGGTCCCTCATCTTTCCGCCGTTTCGGTTCAGTGTCCGGACTTCCCATCGTAAATGTTCCGCCGGGAATGGCGATCATTTCAAACACGACATCCGTTCCAGGAATCCTCTCTGCATAATTGATAAAAACATCTGGAGAAACCGGTCTGGGAGGAAGGCTCGATTCCCATTTCTCCGGAACCGATTCTACGAGCCTCTCCTCTTCGCTCACTTCTTCCGAGTAGTGGCCGACGTGTAGATGACAGTTGATGCATCGGACTTCGCCTTTTTTGTGAAAATAGTACACGTGCGCGTCCGTCCCCTTTTTCGATAGATCGAGGCTGAAAAGCTCAGCGTGGCAGCGCACGCACGAAGCATCGACTATGTACGAAGTGGCGTGCGTCAGTCGGCTTTTCGCTTCCCAGTCAATCTTCGACACGTCTTTAAAAACGCTGCCGTATGCGTCCTTCAAGCCGAGACGCGTTTTTTCAGCGATATAGTCCACGCCTCCCGGAGGAAGATGGCACTCGACGCAGTGGACGACAACGCCGCTCTGATTTATGTAATGCGTAGATAATTTCCACGATTCCGTGACGTGCGGATGCACATGGCAGAGGTCGCAGAAACGATCTGTCGATGTATACTCCAGTCCGTAATGTCCCAAGAGGATGAGTAAGAATCCCACGACAATGCCTAAAAGTAGGCGATATTTTTTAAACGGAGCCTTAAGGTTAAGTATCAATTTTCGAAACATGCCCGACTGTTTCTCTTGCTTTTTCTTTCTGACTTTTACCCCAATCCATCCGAAACCCACGTTCCATCGCCGTCGAATGTGATCCTCAGCCCAGTACTTTAGAGATGACCGCCTTTACTTTCTTCACGGAAAAAGGCTTGTACAAAACATCGTTCACATCCACTCCGGCTGAAGTGAAGTACTTGTACACATCTCCCGCTCCCAGGCCCGTGACTACGAGAATCTTTTGATCCGGCCGTTCCTCACGCATCTCTTTCGCAACCTGAAAGCCGTCCTTTCCCGGCATGTGGACGTCGAGAATGATCAAATCGTACACCGCTTCGTGAAACCGCGCTAACGCCGATTCCCAAGAATCCGCAGTCACCGTTTCGTATCCGAATTGCGTCAGACAGCGTCGAAAGAAATACAAAACATCTTCTTCGTCATCGACAACGAGTATCGTTTTCATAACATTCCCCTTCGTTTTTTCTTCTTCTTCGGTCTTTTCTCAGGCGGTCCATCCGAACTCCGCAGTGAATACAGATGATACGCACAGTCCGGCCCCAACAGAAGGGAAGCTTCCTTGTGGGGCAGGACAATCTTCCCCTCCAGGATGAGTCTGCGGTACTTATATTTTTTACGGATACATTCCGAATCTTCGTATTTCTTCATCAAAATCATCACGATGCATTCTATTCATAAGACGATCCCAGCATATTCTATTGTTGGAGAACAACATCACCGTACAATCGAAGCGTGTTGTGATAAGTTGTTTCAATGACTTCTTCGCGTGAGATGCCCTTGATTTCAGCAATCGCATCCACAGAATCTAAAATATACTTCGGCTCGTTCCGTTGGCCGGGAACAGGACCCAGAACCGGACTGTCTGTTTCCAGCAGCAGACAAGAGAGCGGCAGAGATTTAACAAACTTCTTTTTCTGCCTGGAATGAACGATGGACGGTGGGATCGAAAAAAAGTAGCCCGCCTCAATGGCCGGAAGCGCTGTCGCTCCTTTCCCGTCGAATGCATGAAGCTGAACGCGCTTCGCTCCTTCCCTCAGCAGCAGATCGACCGCGTGCCGTCCCGCTGACCGGGAATGCACGTTGAGGGGCAAGTTCACCTCTTTAGACAACGCGATGA
This sequence comes from bacterium, assembly GCA_043824415.1. GTDB lineage: Bacteria > Zhuqueibacterota > QNDG01 > QNDG01 > DSAB01 > JBDRSZ01. The sequence continues at coordinate 13,263 of JBDRSZ010000049.1, forward strand.
ACCGGTGAAAGATTTCCTTCTGCAAATCCTTTTGATGCGCCTCCTGCACCGCCCAGAAATCCAAACCGACCTCACCGATACCCACCAGCTTTTCACGATGCTCCCCGATGAATGCGATTATCTTCTCGGCACAGTCGATGTCGAGAATTGCAGGATACAACCCCGCCAGCGGAGCGAGCATGGAATACTCATGGGAAAGCGTAAGATTTTTTTCTGCATCTTCGATATTCTCACCAACGATGAGAATCGACACGATGCCGGCGTCCCCCGCCCTCCTCAAAACCTCCTTTCGATCTGCGTCAAAGACTGGATCGCACAAATGCGTGTGCGTGTCTATGATGGGAAATGTGAACAGCTCAGACACGATTACAAGATAGGGAATCCGTAAATAGAAATCAATGACAGAATTGAATCATGTTTAAATCATACGACGATAAAAGCAGCTCATGCTTCAGAAGGATTCGTGTCCATGGATTCTGTCACACCGCTTCGATCGTAGAAGGCGGCTTCGATGCGATATTGTATGTCACACTGACCACGCCGGGCACATGTTTCACGATGTCCGCGGCAAGGTCCTCCAGAACGTCGAAAGAAAGACGCGTCGGTCTGGCCTCACGCGCATCCACGCTGTCCCAGCAGCGGATTTCGACCTGCAGACCGAAATCCCTCCGGCCGTCCCGCATGCCCGTCACCCGATCTTTGTGCAGAATGGCCATGTATTGAAACGCTCTAGTTTTTGAAAGACGCTCCTCCACAAGGGTCGTGGCTTTTCGCACGATGTCGATCCGCTCCGGCGTCGCCTCTCCGATGACTCTTGCCGACAGGGCAGGCCCCGGGAACGGAATACGGTTGAACGTCTCCTCCGGCAGGCCCAGGGCTCTGCCCACTTTACGTACGCCGTCTTTCCGGATTTGTATCAGAGGCTCGATGATACGGTACCCGAACGCCCTCTGAGGATCGATGCCTAACTGTTCGAATACGTTGTGCTGGCGCTTGATCCCGGCAACGGTTTCGTCCACATCCGTGAGAATCGTACCCTGGAGCAAAAATTTAGCTCCGCTTTCCCGCACGATCTTGCCGAAGACATCTTTGTAGAACGTCTGCGTGATGGCTTCGCGCTTTTCCTCCGGGTCTGTGATTCCCTTCAGCGCACGAAAGAATCGATCCTTCGCATCGATGATTTCGACCGGAATTCCCAAGTCGTGAAAGCGCTGCCGGACGTGCTCCGGCTCCCCCTCTCGCATCAAGCCGTTCTCGATGAAAACCGTCCGCAACCGTTCCTTGAGAGCCCGATGGCCCAGCATCGTGACGACAGACGAATCCACACCTCCGGAAAGGGCGTTGATCGCCATTCCGTCTCCGACCATTTCCGCGATCTCTCGACCTTTCTCTTCAATAAATTGTTTCGCATCCAGCGCATGGCTGGGAATTTCTTGAATCATACGTTCCTCCATCGCTTCACACCTAACCGTTTCTGAACTTTCAAGGTTTGTCCCCTTGAGAGACTGTTGAAAAATCCAGCTATCTCTTCAGCCTGAGTCCCGCTGTGCGGGATCGAAGGCTCCAATTTTTTGATATAAATATCATGCTTCCTTGCCTGCCGGTTTACCTGCCTCAAGCATGGCAGGCAGGGACTCCACTCAGCATAAAGATGAATTTTATCCACCAGCCTCCAAAGAGGAGGACAACTAGAACTTCATTATCTGGGTGTCAACTACCGTTTTACCTGCGTCTCCTTCTGGGCGCCGGTCTGACGATGACCCTCTTCTTTACCAGTGTGGACCTTCTCGGTTGATACTTGACTTTGTGAATCGTCGTTATCCTACCCGTCTTAGTCACCACAAACGAAGGTCTCGTTCTGTACCTAACAAGTCGCGTCCGGTATACATTGACGACAACCGGACGGCGCGGCCGCCACCAATTCGGATAGAATCCCCAGTAGTATCTGGACCGGTACGGGCGATAGCGAGGCGCGTAGATTCTGGCAATGATAGGCCAGGTATGGATGCGGACGACTGTGGGCGCAACGTAGTAATCAACGCCGTAAAGTTCTTCATTCCCACGTACCTGCATGTTATACGATTCCTCACCCGTTTTCTCAACTTCAATCGTCGCGACATCCTGAAATTCGTCCTTTCCGAGGCACACCTGAAGGACGATGACATGTAAGTCATCGGTGGCTTCTTCGACGACGCGAATAAAATCGACTTCGCCGTTCTCATCCAAATCAAGATTGTTCACGCCGACATCAGAATCGTTGAGCGCCTTTTCAAAAGACTCAAGATCCTCGGATTCTTTAAACAACTCGCTGATAGCCTGAAGGTCCAGGCCCTCGGCTGCTTCGGATACGGACGTCACCACCGCCTCGTCCTGCGCGATGACAAGGTTAATGCCGGCCAAAAGAAACAGTAATGTTGTGGATACAATAAACCGTCGTTTCATTTTTCGTTCCTCCTATTCTGAGATGAATATTGTCTTATCTGTCACTAAACTATACGATCCTAATGCTGAAATATTGCCCAATTTTTCAGTGTAACCACAGAGTCGACAAGGGAGGACTTTCTGTTTTCTCCCCTTGGAGAGAGAACCGGCGCAGCCGGAAGAGTGGTGTCCTGCACCCCCTCCTCCTCCGTCAACCCATACAGCTCGTACACCAACCGGTCGATCTGCTCGTCCGTGGCGTCAATGCGACGCTGGATTACATTTTAATATTATCTGGGTGATTTCTATCCATTTCCCATTTGCAGGAATTGTTGATGATGTATTCGCGGATTTTCTTCAATTCATTCTCATCACGGACGACATGTTCATAATAATTTCGTTGCCACACCCGTTCTCCGGGCGTGTTTCGGATTTTATTGATCTGTTTGGTCGACACGGTTTTAAATGCGCCAACCAATCGGCCTAATGGTTTACGTTTATATGTAGGGCCGATTCGCGAATCGTCCCTACACCGCGAATCGCCCCTGGATTCACCGGTTAAAATGATAATCCCATGCAAATGATTCGGCATTACGATAAACGTATCCAACCCAACATGATCATATTGTTCATCCAACCATTGCCACGCCAATTGTACTACACGACCATATTCGTTCAATTTCATTGCCCCACCTACGACATCACCTAATAAACATTCCCGGTAATGGCAACAAACCGTTACGAAATAATACCCCGGTGATGCATAATCATAATACTGCAGCCGTATCGATCGTCTATGGTATTTTTCCGGATCAAATCGCATTTATTACGATACCGAATCTCCAACGATTTTTATTTCGTCTTTATTTAACCCATACAGCTCGTACACCAACCGGTCGATCTAATCATCCGTGGATGCAGCACTGGAGATACTCGAGATTGCCTGTTTCATTTCCACTCTTCAGGTCTTCTTAATATGAAACCATATTGTTTCTTTATTCTATCTGGGAAAACGCAATCTGCGATTCTCTTCCTGCCAATTGTGAAAGAAGCATGTGATATTTTTTTCAAAGCGATAGAGAATCGTGCGGGAGGAAATGCTACAACAATTTTCTTCTTGGGGAATAGTTTTTTCACCTTATTGATTGGCGCAGAAAGATCGCTATCCGCTGAAATTAATATAGCTCTATCAAACCTATCTTCAAACGCATCGGTTAACATTTCAACGGCAATATTTACGTCCGTCATTTTTTCGTTTGGCTTTGGTATGATATTCCCACATTTGTAACACTCAATATCATTTGGACGATAGTGCCCATAATAGATCTTGAATTTTTTCAAGGTTTCCAGCGCTTCGATAAAAGTGGTCTGTCTTTTTACTTTATCTGGTGGAAAAGATACTCTGGATGTAAAATATTTTGTTACAATTAATTTCTGGTCTTCTTTTAAAAGAGCCTTTGCAAGTTTCTGTAAATTCAACCAATAATAACGTTTCCAATTTTTCTCCTTTAATGCGAAATATAGATTGAAACCATCGATGTAAACAATCACTCTTTCCATAATAATTTTCCTTGACAAACAAAAACAAAGGTGTTATATTTTATTCGTTAGAACCCCACCGGAGATAGCATCTCCGGTCTGACGTCCCGAGCTTTCGGG
>JBDRSZ010000050.1:0-7531 GCA_043824415.1 bacterium
CGGGATCTTCAGATGAAGCCCGGGATCGGTGGACCGGACGAATTTGCCGAAACGAAGAACGGCTCCGATCTCCTCCGGACTGATCTGATAGATCGACCCGACGAGAATGATGATGAGAAATACAATCCCGATGAACAGCGCGATCGTGTTCCGGTTGATCGCAGCCGGGATCTCCACCTTCTCACCGCCAATGGTGATCGTTCGCTTTAAACCTGCCATCATGAACCTCCTCTGGGTTGATTAAACATACCTAATCCTGATATCGAAAATTTTTGATCATCAGGATTCTCGAGTTTCGGGTTTCGTGTTCTGAGTTTGTGGAGCAGATACTTTGAACTTCAAACTCGAAACTGTAAACTCGAAACTCAATGCTCGCTACTTGTAACTTCAAACACACTTTAATCCACATTTGATATTGTGATATTGCCTTATATCTTTCTCCTCAGACGGGCGACCGGGATCCTCATCTGCTCTCGGTACTTGGCCACAGTCCTCCGTGCAACGATGAACCCGTCCTTGCGCAGCATCTCGGATATGACCTGGTCGTTATACGGTTTCTTTGAATTTTCTTTTTCGATGATCTCCTTGATTCTCGCTTTAATCAGCTTATTCGATACTTCGTCTCCATCAGCCGTTTCCAGACGTTCGCTGAAAAAATATTTCAATTCAAAGACACCGGAATCAGTCTGAACATACTTCCCGCTCGTCACCCGGCTTACTGTCGAAATATCCAACCCGACATCGTTGGCAACGTCCTTCAGGATCAAAGGCTTGAGATTCTCCTTCCCCTTCTCGAAAAATTCCCTCTGATGATTCAGAATCGATTCCATCACCCGCGATATCGTAGACCTTCTTTGATAGATGGAATTGATGAGCCAGCGTGCCGATTCCAGCCGCTGCCGGATATAGTCTCGCGTCTCCTTGCTTACCTTGGACTTCTCTTTGAGCAGCCGTTTATACGATTCGTTGATGCGGAGTCGTGGGACATTCCAATCGTTCAGTGCAATCGCGAAATGGCCTTCTACCCGCTCGACAAGGACATCTGGAATGATATAATTTTCCGCCTCCGATACGTATCTCCCCCCTGGTTTCGGATTCAGCTTGGAAACGACCTCCATGATCCGCTTTACTTCATCTAAACAAATTTCCAATTTCTTTGCAATCTTTTCAAAACGCTTGTTCGAGAAATCTTCAAAGAACTCCTGGATCATGCGGATGGCCAGCTCATTCTTAGGTTCATTCTCGTTAAGCTGAATCAGAAGACATTCCTGAAGATTCCGCGCGCCAATGCCCACCGGATCGAATCGCTGGATAAACGACAGGACTTTTTCGACAGTCTCGATATTCACATTCAGATCTTCTGCGATGTGCTCCACATCGCATGCGAGATACCCGTCGTCGTCGATGCACCACAGGATGTACTCTCCGATCTTCGTCTCCTCTTCAGACAGAAGCGCCAAATGGAGCTGCTGAAAGAGATGATCCATCAACGTTATAGGGGACGGCTCGGGCCTTTCCGCTCTATCCTCTCTCTTTTCCCTTGGAATTTTCGTCTCATAACTTTCCTCGTCGTTGAGGATTTCTTCCCAATCGATCTCGGCCTCTTTCTCATCCTTATCCTCAACTTCCTCATCCTCATCCTCGTCCTCGTTTTTCTCCTCCTTCAACTCCATCTCTTCTTCGATCTCCATATCCAGTTCGAGAAGAGGATTCAACTCCAACTCCTGCTTGATGCGCTGTTCGAGACGAAGCACAGGTAGCTGAAGAAGAGTGGACAACAGAACCTGTTGTGGACTCTGTTTCTGCTGTAGAAGCAATCTTTGGCTCATCTGTACCATGGCAAATACCCTATTCCCGATCCTCCGAATAACGATCCAATCGAAACTGTTTTCCCAAATAGAGTTTTCTTGCTTCCTCGTCACTTGCAAGAAACTCCGACGTTCCCGACTTTAAAATTTTGCCCTCGAAAAGCAGGTACGAACGGTCGGTGATCGATAACGTCTCATGGACGTTGTGGTCCGTGACGAGAACCCCGATGCCCTTGTCCTTAAGATGCCGAACGATCTTCTGGATATCCTCCACCGCAATCGGATCGATCCCCGCAAACGGCTCATCAAGCAGGATAAACTTGGGCTCCGTGACCAGAGCCCTCGTAATTTCCACGCGACGCCGCTCGCCGCCTGATAGTGTATACGATTTCTGTTTTGCAAGGTGACCGATCGACAACTCATCTAAAAGCATCTTCAGCCGTTTTTTCCGTTCGTCCTTATCCAAATGCATCGTTTCCAAAATCGCTAAAATATTCTCCTCGACAGAAAGCTTCCGAAACACGGAAGGTTCCTGACTCAGGTATCCGATCCCCATCCTCGCGCGTTTATACATCGGCACTTTCGAAATATCCCGATCGTTGAAAAAGATCCTGCCTCCGTTAGGTTTGATCATTCCTGTAATCATATAGAAGGTCGTCGTTTTACCCGCGCCGTTCGGACCCAACAATCCGACGACTTCACTCCGCCGGACTTCAAGAGAAACACAATCGACAACCCGTCTTCCCCGATACACCTTAACCACATTTTCGGCACGGAGCGTCTCTATCCGAATACCATTCTCTTCTTCTGACCGTCCGCTCACGAATCCTTCGTTCCTTTCAATTCCTTCGCTCTCTCTTGGTTCGGCGTATACACACCCGTACACTGTCCCGGAGAACTTTCGACCTGTACCCGTTCGAACTGATCGCCCCTAATTGTAATGATGATCCGATCACCCGTAACCGTATTCATACCCCGCTCGTTCTCCTCTTCCAAATCGACATGATACAGACTGCTGGCCTGGCCTTCGACGAAGACCTTTCGAATCGTGTCCTGTTCTGTATAATAGGCCTCGATGATAATGCGTCTTCCTTTTAATTCATCACGGAGCGTGCTGTCCACGGAGACGATCTGTGCACGTCCCCGAATCGTGCTGCCCATGAATTGGACGCCGTCCAAACGAACGTCGATGGAATCTCCCTGCATCACCTGTTCACGGTACCAAACCACAGGCTTCTCGTACAGAACGAGCAGGCTGTCAGCTGCCCGGTATTCCGCAGTTCTGCAGGCCGCCTTTAAATCACCCTTCTCGATGCGGACGCTGTCGGTCAACAGAACCCGCTGCGCGTCTCCCCAGATTTCCATCTTCAGCCCATCCACGACCATCCGTTCTCCGGACGCACTGTCCACTTTAACCAGTTGTGGAATCCCCACGATCCTCGCATAATCCGCCTCACGATCGTAGAATGCTTCCCCTCCGCGCAACGTGGCCCTCTCCAAGAAATCCGTGAGGACAACATCCTCAAAAGCAGAAGCAATCCCTCTTTCTTGAAAATAATCCAACCTCCTGCAAGCGAGATGTCTGTCCCCGCTCGTCAAGGAGACATTTCCCTCAGCCCTTTCCGTTCGCGTCTTTCCGTCGTAATCGACCCGATCCGCGCTCAAAGTCCTTCCGCCGTCATCGATCTTCACATTCCCCACAAGAAGAATGTGATCATCCCTCTGCCTCCAGCGAGCCCGATCGCAACGCAGACTCGCCTTTCCCTGCACCAAGTGGACATTCCCCCAAATCTCCCAAACCTCCTGCCCTCCTTCAGTGACGATGACAAGACTGTCTGCTTCTTGAGCCAACCGCATACGCTCACCCACAGCCGGAGTCGTTGACTGGGAAAACACATTCGAATCGCCCAGGATCCAATTCAGACAACAAAAGAAAAAGAAGAATCGTAAAACCGCTTTCATTGTCTGATCTCCGACGTCGAATCCTTATCAGCAATAGAATCGCGGGGCGACGGTTTAGAAAAAGAAGAGTCCAATTCCTCAATATCGACTCTTCTCTGACTCACCCATAAGGGCTTCCGAATGACGCGCCGGCTCAAATCGGGCTCAGACTCGAATCCCACTCCGTAAAGCGTATCCTGATCCAGTGTCGTCAACATGATCGTCGTATCCGACAAAATCTTTCCTCGGTGATTATCCCACCGGAGCACTTCTGTATGGAGCGTAACTCCGCTATCGGAAACCACGACCACATTCCCCATTCCGATGACATTCTCCGTGCCTTCATGATACTCACCCTGTTCAGAAGTTAAATGGGATCTGTGCTTTCCATTGTCATCGTAAAAATCCACCTCAACACCTTCATCAAAAAGGACGACTTTCCGTTTGTCATATTTTCTCATGTGCCCGTATCGGACGACAGCCTGGAGCAATCCAGCTTTCGTCAGAAACATCTCCGAATCCCATCCCTCCTGGCTCGGATACTCCACCTGATTTTCATCCGTCGAAATGATCTCCGGCTTCTCCCGATGACAGCCTTCGATAACCATTAATAATAAACACAACGCCACAGAAAAAACACAAAACCATCGCATGTAATTATCGGTCCCCCTTACGCGGGACTCCATCGTCCTCCGGTACATTTCCTCTTCTCTGCCTCTTTACTTCTTGCTTCTTACTTCATGCTTTGTTATTCTTTGTTCCTTATTCCTGTATCACGCCAAACCCGCCTTCAACAAATCATGAAGATGAACAATTCCTATGGGCCTTTTTTCCTCTTCGACCACGATGATTTGTGTGATGCTGTACTTCTCCATGATGTGGATAGCCTTCGCTCCCAGTGTATCGGGCGGGACACATTTCGGATCATGCGTCATGACGTCTTTGGCTCGCAGGTTGATAATATCGTGCCGTCGTTCGAGAAGGCGTCTCAGATCGCCGTCAGTGACTATCCCAGACAACCGGCCGTTTTCATCCATCACACATGTGCATCCCAATCGTTTTGTCGTCATCTCTAAAATCGTGTCCGTAAGCGGCGTGTTCTCATCGACCATGGGGATGTCTTTTCCCATGTGCATCACATCATCCACGCGCAGAAGAAGGCGTCTCCCGATGTCGCCCCCGGGATGGAACCGCGCAAAATCCTCCACGCTGAATCCTCTCTCCTGGAATGCTGTAATCGCCAGCGCGTCCCCCATGACGAGCGCCGCCGTCGTACTCGAGGTCGGTACGAGATCGTACGGGCAGGCCTCCTCTTTGACGCTCACGTCCAGTACGACGTCGCTCCTGCCGGCGAGAACGGAATCCAAATTTCCCGTCATCGTGATGATAGGGACTCCCTGACGTTTGAACAGCGGCAGGAGCGTCAGGATCTCCTCCGTATTGCCGCTCTTTGAAATGCAGATAACCACATCTTCCTTCATGACCGCACCCAGTTCCCCATGAACGCCCTCGGCGGGATGAAGAAAAAAAGCGGCCGTGCCCGTGCTCGTCAGCGTCGCGGCAATCTTTTTAGCGATGATTCCGGACTTCCCCATCCCCGTGACAATGATCCTCCCCTTGCAGTGGAGGATGATCTCTACAGCCTCCTGGAAACGTGCATCGATGCGGCTCTCTAAGGCCTGGATCGCTTCGGCCTCAATGCGTACGACCTCTTTTCCCTTTTTAATGCTCATAGCAGCAATAACTTCCTCACAACCGGAACCACATCGAAATAAATTTACATGCCTATCTGAAATGATCTGACGATGCTCTGCCATTTCCCCTGTGATTCGAGTATCAATTCAACGACTTCACGAATCGCTCCTCTTCCGCCGCTGGTAGTCGTCACATAATCCGCAATCCTCTTGACTTCTTTTCTCGCATTGGCAACGGCCACAGCCACGCCCACTTCCTCCATCACCGCCATATCCGAGAGGTCATCCCCGACGTAACAGACATCCGCTTTCTGAAGGTCGTATCGGTCGAAAATCTCCTCCAACGCATTCCGTTTGGAGGCGACTCCTTGGTACAGAACATCCACATGCAGCTCTTTGGCCCGATCCGCCACAACCTCCGATTCCCGACCCGTGATAAAACCGACTTTTAACGCACCCTGTCGCAGCATTGCGATTCCCATGCCGTCCTGTGCGTCGAATACCTTAAACTCCCGGCCTTCGCTTCCCAGCACGATCCCGCCGTCCGTCAGAACACCGTCTACATCCATCAGAAGCATTCGAATCTTCTTGAGTTTTCGCTTCAGCGTGGATAGAGATTTGGACTTTTTTTCAGCCATCCTTCGAATCCGACGTTTTTTTCGATTTCACCGCCGCGTCGATTGCGATCAGCTGACTCAGAAGAGACTCCAGCCGATCCAAAGGCCACATGTTCGCTCCGTCGCACAGGGCGCGATCAGGTTCCGGATGAACCTCCATGAAAATGCCGTCTACGCCGGCAGCCACAGCAGCCCTGGCAAGGATCGGCACAAACTGGCGTTCGCCTCCGGACACAGGGCCTTTCGCAGATGGAAGCTGCACCGAGTGGGTCGCATCGAAAATCACGGGATACCCCGATTGCCGAATGATTCCGAGCGACCGCATATCGACGACCAAATTGTGATACCCGAAAGACGTTCCCCGCTCCGTGATGAACACAGCATTGTTCTTCGTGCTCTCGACTTTTTTAGCGGCCTGTGCCATATCCTCAGGCGCCATGAACTGTCCCTTCTTGATGTTCACCGGTTTCCCCGTCTTCCCCGCAGCGACGAGAAGATCCGTCTGGCGGCAGAGGAACGCCGGAATCTGGATGACGTCAAGCACATCGGCCGCCGCACGTACATGCTCTACGCCGTGCACATCGGACAGAACAGGCACCCCCAACTCCTCCCGAATCCGCCTGAGTATAGTAAGCCCACGCTCCAATCCGGGCCCCCGGAACGAATCGATGCTCGACCGGTTTGCCTTATCGTAGCTCGCTTTAAAAATGAACGGAACATGCATTCGCGTCAAAATCTCCTTCATCGCACCGGCAGTACGAAGTGCCATCTCTTCCGTCTCGATGACGCAGGGCCCTCCGATAAAAACGAACGGACAGCCCGCTCCAATGCGCAATGATCCGACGTGGACGATTCGCTTCATCGATCCTTCGACCGCTCCTTTTGATAATCCAAAGCTGCCTTGACAAAAGACCGGAAAAGCGGATGGGCTTTCAGCACTCTCGACTTGAATTCGGGATGAAACTGACCCGCCATAAACCACCGCTTATCCCGGAGTTCGATAATCTCCACCAATTTTCCGTCGGGAGAAACGCCGCTGAAAACCATACCGTGCCTCTCCAAAACCTCGCGATACGCATTGTTGACTTCAAGCCGGTGCCTGTGACGCTCACTGATCCGCTTCTGTCCGTATGCCTTGAAAGCGAGCGAATCTTTCTTCAAAACGCCGGGGTACGCTCCCAGCCGCATTGTTCCGCCCATCCTCGCAATATTCGCCTGGTCCGGCATATAATCGATCACGGACTGTTCTCCATCCGGCAAGAATTCACTGCTGTTGGCCGACGTCAACCCGCAGACAGAGCGCGCGAATTCAACGACCGCACACTGCAAGCCCAAACAGATCCCGAAGAAAGGAAGATCGTTCTCCCGGGCATACTTCACGGCCAATATCTTGCCCTCTATTCCCCTGTCTCCGAAGCCGCCCGGAATCAGAAGACCGGAAACCTGTTTCAAGTAGGCTTCCGCACCCTCC
>JBDRSZ010000051.1:0-4312 GCA_043824415.1 bacterium
CCATTCGGTCCTCGGAACGATGGCGACAGAAGCAGCGGAAGAAAGATATGCCTTCTTTGTCCGATGTTCGTCATCAGATCGCGCTCTGTTTGATAAGGATGCTGTGCTAATATGACGCATTTAATTGTCGGAGTAGTACTATCACCTACTTTTTTAAGAAATTTTATGCAGGAGGTGGTTTGGGCGATGAAGGCTATAGATATAAAAAAGTTTTTTTGGAACAACTTCCCATTCCTAAAATCCCCGAATCCGAGCAACAACCGTGTATCAACCTTGTTGATACAATTCTTTCTATTCACGAACAATATGGTTATCCATTATCAGATGGAGCATCAGCCAAAGTCAAGGAATTAGAGCGCCAAATTGACCAGATGGTTTATAAACTTTACAACTTGACACCGGAAGAAATCGAAATCGTAGAAAATTCAGGCAAGAAATAATTTACATTAGTAAAGCAAAAAGTGTTTAACGAACCTCGTTCCGAGATTGTTTGTAGTGAATGTTGAAATAATATAAGGAGGTGTCGAATGGCTCTTCAACCAACAACAACAAGCAAAAAAGGTTATAGAGGTGGGGAAGGGAAAAGTGTCTATATCCATATGGCCATATGGCGAAACGAGAAGACAGGCCAGATTCACATAACAGGACCAAAGGAAGGAACGCTGCACTCAACAATTTCGTGTGAGCCCGGTTCCAAACGTTGTCATGAAAATTTGTTTAAAAAATTCAAAAAAATATTAGAAAGAGAAAAAAGATGGTGACCGTCGTATTGGATATGATCAAGGAGGACCCATGAGCAAAATTGACGTACTCCGAGAGATACGAGAACTGAAGAATCATTTGTCTTACTCTAAGAACATCGGCTTCTTCTTTGGATCCGGCACGTCCTGTGCTCTCGGAATTCCTGATATTGCGCAACTCACCCGCGAGGTTGAGGTAACCCTAAAAGATGGCACGGCAAAGACATTCGGAATCATCAAGGATGACCTGAAGACGTCGATTCAGGGGCGCGATGTCAATATTGAGGATATTTTGAATCAACTAAGAAGCATTCGTGAGTTGACGAAAGAGAGCGAAACTAAAACTTATCAAGGTGTCTGCGGAAAGGATGCAGCGATGGTTGATGGTGAAATATGCAAGGCCATTTATCAAATCATCACCGAAAAGGAGTCGAGTGCTTCCCACACTTCAACCAAGCGGTTCTTCGCCTGGTACAATCTGCTGAATCGCGACTTCACGAAAGAGGTCTTCACTACAAACTACGATCTCGTTCTCGAGAAGGCACTCGAAGCCAGCGAGATTCCATATTTCGATGGCTTTGTTGGTTCCTTTGAGCCCTTTTTTTGGCAGGAGAGCGTGGATCATCAGGCACAACACGGAGATTTGACCAAGAACTGGATACGCCTCTGGAAAATCCATGGCTCATTGAGTTGGTTTTGGAGATACTCCGAGACAACAAAGTCTCATCGTATTATCAGAATTTGCAACATTGGGAATGTTGTGGATGTCAAAAATGAACTTGTTATTTATCCGTCAAAAGACAAGTACGACTCTTCGCGAAAGCAACCATTTATCGCATACTTTGACAGAATGCGCGACTATCTTCTCGGCGGAGAACTTCTTTTTGTTTTCTCCGGGTATTCGTTTTCCGACAAACATATAAACGAAATTGTCTTTAGTTGCATGCGTCAGAACAACCGGTTGTTTGTCATTGTTTTTTTCTACAAGGATGAAGATGTGGAGAATTTTCACAAGTCGTGTTCGGCATATCTGAATCTGCACGTATTCGGACCGACAAAAGCCATAATCAACGGGGAGTTGGGCGAATGGCACCTCAAGAAAGAGGCCGTCATGCCAAATGAAAACACCGCAACATACTGGAACGAGGAAAAATCACACTTAACGCTCGGAGACTTCAACGCGTTGGTCGAATTTCTTGTCGCAAGTTCAGGAAAACGGGACAACGCGGAAAAGGTGAAACAATGATTAGTGATATTACTTATTTAGGAAAGATAATCCGAGTTGACTCAAGTACAGTTGAGGTTGAAGTGACGGACACAATCCCCTCGGCCGCTCCTATAATCAATGGCCGATTGTACAAGATTGGCCAGATCGGCACCTTCGTAAAGATTCCGGTGGGCAATATGAGTATCTACGGAATCGTGTCGGCGGTTAGCAATACACGGAGCACAATCAAGGATGAGAATCGCGCATACGATACAGGATCGAGATTTTTAACGGTCCAGCTTGTTGGAGAAAAGATCGGTGATGAGGAATTCCAGAAGGGAGTCGGTACATATCCAACGATAAATGATGAAGTGCATCTGGTAACTGAAAAGGATCTCTTCGATATATATGGAAGGAAAGACGATGGTTCAATCGAGATCGGGAAACACTCTTCATCCGAGAACCTCAGCGTCAATGCTGACATTCACAAGCTTGTACTGCGTCACAGCGCCATTTTGGGGTCAACGGGAAGTGGAAAGTCAAATACCACTGTAAGTGTCTTGACGGCTATCCTTAATGATTATCCGGGATCACGAGTGATTCTGGTTGACCCCCACGGCGAGTATGCCTCTGCATTCCCGAATGCTCGTGTATTCAGGATCAACGACGACGCAAGGCCGTTACATATTCCCTTTTGGTTAATGTCTTTTGATGAACTTGCATTTTTCCTTGTTGGCGCCGAACCTAAGGATGACCAGCGTCCCGAATACAGAAAACTGCGTGAATTGGTGGTTGAAAGAAAAAGGACAAATGCGGGCGCGTTAAAATCTGGAGTTGTTGATCCTAATTGCGTTTCTTCAGACTCGCCGATCCCATTTAACATTCGAGAATTATGGCACGAGATGTACTGGTGGCTGAATGCGACGTTTCCTGATGCAGCTCCTGAAAAGCAAACCAAGGAGAATGCTTACGTTGAGAGCGCTGGAGACTACAACAATCTTGAGCCACCGAGTTTCAAGCCCTATGCCGTTGGGTCAGCGGCTCCCTATAAGTCAAAAGTTAATCAAGAGTTCTACCCCTACGAGAAGAAACTCATAAGCCGACTTAGGGATTCCGCGTATGATTTTCTTTTTCATCCTGGTGACTACACAGACGCCACTTCACCAAAGGATTTGCATGACCTATTGAATGATTGGATTGGTGGTGAGGAAAGGCTTACGATTCTTGACCTCGCTGGGGTTCCTTTTAGCGTCTTGGACATAACCGTTGGTCTCATCACACGATTTGTATTTGACAGTATGTTTTGGGGCAGACATGAGCTTTATACAGGGAGGCAGAGACCTCTCTTCATTGCATATGAAGAGGCCCATTCATATCTCAACAAGTCGGAGGGAAACAACTATGCGAAAGATGCGGTTGAAAGAATTTTTAAGGAAGGCCGGAAGTTTGGTGTTGGCGCTATGATCATTTCCCAGAGACCATCAGAGATTTCCGAGACGATTCTGGCTCAGGTGGGAACGTTTATTGCCTTAAGGTTAACAAATTCAAGTGATCAATCAATTGTCAAAGCATCCGCCCCAGATAACCTGATTAGCCTGATTGACTTGCTTCCGTCTTTGAGAACAGGTGAGGCGCTAGTGATTGGAGAAGCAGTTAAGATTCCTTCACGGGTTCGAATCCCATTGATGACGCCTCGGCCAACCAGCGACGATCCAAAGTTGGTAGAGTGTTGGCGTAAGACATTTGCACAAGGCGCAGATGATTACAAACAAGTGGTGACTTCACAACGAGAGCAAAAACTAAGGAGGTAGATATGGACAGGGATCCCGTCGACTCATCTATGATCTCAGGTATCGGGTATGACCAAGCCTCGGGTACTGTGGAGGTGGAGTTTCGGTCGAGCGGACAGGTTTGGCAGTATTATGATGTCCCGGAGATCACATACAACGAAGTTAGGTCGGCGGGTTCATTAGGGACGGCCTTCAATGCGATGATCAAGAAGAACTTCAAAGAAGCGCGAGTTGGATAGCGCGGTCGTTGCACTCACGATACACATTTCCCACCTCGAGCGACGACCGAACTGATACATTGCATATAACCTGAAAAAAGCGTGAAAAATGATACCTAAAATCAGAAAACAGCGAAAACATTGGGAATTTCAGAGCCTCATTTCTAAAATTTTCAGCAAATGGACAAAAAATCATAAAGGTTTTAGGAAACACTAAATTTATAATTAAGAGGTAAAAATGCCTGAAGAGGTGGCGTTGGTGGGGATTGTGCCCCGGCAGGGTCTCTGGTCACTGATTGAGCGGGAAAGGTGGTACCATATCCCGGTGGAGTCGGCTCCGGGGAATGCTCTTTCGGT
>JBDRSZ010000052.1:0-6167 GCA_043824415.1 bacterium
TTTCAAAAGAACAAGAAAGACTGGTCAAAGAAAGAGAGGACATTGAGAACAGCATTCAGGACACTTTTTTTGATTTGACAGGAAAAAAAATTGATGAACCCGAATGGAATGAGAAATTGTCGGCGTTGAAAGAGGTCATCCAAAACCTGAAGAACCAATTGGAGGAAAAGAAAACACATCTGATCAAACTGAATGTCGATCCATCGGACTATGAACCCGAATCTCAGGAATTTCCATACAGCCAAAAACGGTACAACGAACTTCAGGATGAAATCAAAATCCTCGACGAACAGATCGAAGAAGAAGATCAACAACTGGAACACTTGAATAGGGACATCTATCAGGAAATGCGGGACAGGCAGGCGGGAGACTGGGAAATCCTGATCAACAACCTCAGGGAGAAACGAGAAGAAACCCTCGCAGAATATAAAAAATTGACCGCGGAAATCGTTGGCAAGATCATCACGCATGAAACCGTCGAGGAAATGCGTAAGGGCGAAGATGAGAAGATTATCGAAGGACTTCAATCACATCAAGTCCTGACTCACCTTAAGAATTTAACCCGCCGTTATGAAAAATTGGACATGGCGAGCGATGGGCTCATGGTATCCGATCCTTATAACGATTTCCTTCTCTCAGGGATGAGCACGGGCGCTCAGGAGCAGGTCCTACTCGCCTTGCGCATCGGGTTCGCCCAGAAATTGACTAGGAAGGACGAACCTCTCTTCCTCATCCTGGATGATGCCTTCCAATACTCCGATTGGCAGCGCCGCGAATGGCTGATGGATACGATGGTCGATCTCGCCAAATCCGGCTGGCAGATTATCTACTTCACAATGGACGACCACATCAAATCCCTGTTCGAGCAAAAAGGGAAAGTCTTTGGCAACGACTTCGTAACAAAAGAATTGAACTAAACGTGTCATGACATTTGATACAAAACCACAACGCATTGAATTCAAGAATATTACGATTCCCATGAAAGCCGTCTTGCGCCGATTGGGCTATCCACCGGAGGAAAACGCTCTCAATGGCCGGGTGAAGTCTATTTTTGAGAATGAACTTGAAAGGGCTTCCTCGCTTTTTGAACCGAAGAGTATCTATCGAATTCTCCCTGTAGATACCAACTCAGACGGCATTGTTTCGTTTAAAAAATCCGGTTTCCAGATTCACAGCAGGCAGGTTTCGAAGATGCTCAAACCGGCCGATCCCGTCTTGTTGTTCATGGCAACCCTCGGCCCGCGCCTCGAGGAGGAAGTCAACAGACTTTTTAGTGAGGACCACATGGCTGAAGCCGTCATCCTCGATGCTATCGGCTCGGAGACGGCCGACGCAGTGGCCGATAAGATGCATCGGGAAATTCTAAAGCATCTTGCCGAGGATAAGGGATTGGGTGTCACGCCGCGTTTCAGCCCGGGGTACGGCGATTGGCCCGTGACGGTTCAGGGAGAGTTCTGCGAGGTTTGCGGCGGTGGTAAAATCGGGATTACTGTGAATGAATCTTCGTTGATGAGTCCGAGAAAGTCAGTTTCCGCTGTCCTAGGCTGGGTGAAGAAGTCATGAACGTTTCGAAAGAAGAGAAAAATTACCTACTCCAGATTGTTCAGGATCAGCTCCGACGCCATGCGGGGTTCGAATTGGAGGATTTGTACAAGATGGTATTCCAGGCGACCTGCGGCGGGGAGCATCTGATTAAGAATAAGGCCAAGACGAAGAAAAACCTTTTTGATGAGTGGGATAATTTGGATAAGGTTCAGAAGGGCGAGTCATTGCTCGAGGTCATCGATCCGCGGGGAGAAGTGTTACGTGTGAATCTTCGTGTTTACAAAAAGATTGGGGGAAATCCTCGGCAGTTGTTTGACATCTTCGTCCGGTCTGCCAGGGATTTTCGGATAGACCGGGACCGTCTGGTTCGGTACTGGGAGTTCCTGATGGAAATGGCAAAGAATGAGGAGATTCCATTTTCGAGGGATGATTTGGAGGATTTTTTGATCGATGTCGGGAGGAAGGATTTTCCGGCTGTGCATCACACCAAAGAGTATGTGGAAGCCAACCAGCCTGCGTATCGTGTCGTCCTGAAGCGGTATTGGGAGGGGTTCGATCGGAATGGGCAGAAGCGTCAGTCCGGAGGCCGTCTTTAAATGAAACTGCGGAAACAGCTCAGCCTGCTCGACGTATTCGCCATCGCAGCGGGTGCGATGATCAGCTCCGGTCTGTTCGTCCTGCCCGGGCTGGCTTATGCACAGGCAGGTCCGGCCATGATCGTTTCGTATTTGCTGGCGGGCCTCCTCATCCTGCCGAGTATGTTCGCCAAGGCCGAGCTCGCCACGGCCATGCCAAAGGCGGGAGGAACGTATTTCTACATCGAAAGGAGCATGGGCGCCTCCATCGGAACGTTCGGGGGTATTGCCAACTGGGTTTCGATGAGTCTGAAGAGCGCTTTTGCTCTCGTGGGAATCGGTGCGTTCGCGGTCTTCCTCTCTCCGCATCTTACAGAGATGCAGGTCAGGCTGATCTCCGTGGCAGCCTGCCTCGTCTTCACGTTGCTGAATCTGGTCAGTGTCCGTGAGACGGGGCGATTGCAGGTCTACTTGGTGCTCGGACTCATCGGAATTCTGGTCGTGTACATCGGGTGGGGTTTTGTCCTGACCCATCCGGATCGTTATACTCCTTTCATGCCCGTCGGCTGGGGTGGGATTTTTTCCACGGCCGGCATGGTGTTCGTATCATACGTGGGTTTGACGAAGGTGGCCAGCATCGCAGAGGAGGTCAAGAATCCGGGACGGAACATTCCTTTAGGGATGTCCATCGCTGTATTCGTCGTTACGTTGCTTTACGTGCTGGCAATCGGCGTGACAGTCGGCATTGTTGATGCAGAAGCCCTTTCAGGCTCGCTCATGCCGCTTTCACTCGGGGCGTCGCGATTGTGCGGCAGGACCGGTGCTGTTGTCCTGGCTGTGTGTGCGATGATCGCATTCATCACGACGGCCAATGCGGGTATCCTGTCGGCCTCCAGGTCACCCATGGCCATGAGCCGCGACCGACTGATACCGCATCTTTTTAGCCGTGTGAATCGAAGGTACGGAACACCGCACGTTTCTCTTTTCTTCACGAGCGGCTTCATGGTTTTAATGATCCTGTTCCTCGACATCGAAGACCTCGTGAAGACCGCCTCGACTCTAAACATCCTCCTGTTTGTTATGGTGAACGTCGCGCTCATCGTTATGCGTGAGAGCAAGATACAGAACTACAGGCCGAAATTCATTGCTCCGCTCTATCCGTGGCTGTACTTTCTGTCCATCCTGTTTAATGGATTTCTGCTGGTCGAGATGGGACGGATCCCTCTCCTCATCACATCTGGATTCGTCGTCTTTGGCGGTCTGATTTACGCGCTCTATGCCAGGACGCGCGTGCTGAGGAAATCTGCAATGATGCATGTCGTGGAAAGAATCACGGCAAAGGAACTGCACGGGCCGACACTGGGGAAGGAACTGAAAGAAATCGTCATCGAGCGGGACGAGATCTCGGAGGACCGGTTTGATCAACTCGTCAAGCGATGCGCGATCCTCGATCTGCCGAAACCTCTGCCCGTCGAGGAAGTGTTCAGTCGGATTTCTTCGATACTGGCCGTCAGGTTAGGAGTCGAAGAGAGAATGCTTTATGAGGATTTCATGGAGAGGGAGCGACAATCCTGCACCGTCGTCCGGCCCGGACTGGCCATTCCCCATGTGATCGTTCCCGGAGAGAAGAAATTCGATATCATGTTGGTGAGATGTCGGAAAGGCTTGAGCTTTTCATGCGTGACGGAACCCGTTCATGCCCTTTTCGTTCTGACGGGTTCGATGGACGAGCGGAATTACCACCTACGCGCGCTGATGGCCATTGCCCATATTGCTCATGAGGGTGATTTTGAAGCAAAATGGTTAGCTGCACGGAACAAGGAAGAACTGAGAGACGTGGTTCTTCTGTCGTCGAGACGAAGGGATTCTGTGTAGGATCACTCGAAGATAGAGATTGGGAAATCGAACATAAGGAGGAAGAAACGCTTATGGATTCGAGAGCATCGATGAAGGATATGAAAGACTTAAGCCGTGAAGAATTGGAAGAGTTCGTCCATGAAAAGGAGAAGATTCGACAGATCATCGGCAGGATCGGGGGGAAACCGACGAGGATGAGTAAAGTGATTACGGTATTAATGATCGTCTTCATTCTCGCAACTCTCGTGGCGGCACCCTTGCTTCCGCAGAATATCGAGCTTCCTGCAGTTGAGCTGGGTATTGTCCTCCTCTCGTTGAAAATTTTCTTCTTTCTCCAGAACGAAGCCAAGGTGACGCACTTCCAATTCTGGATGCTCTCTTCATTGGAATGGCGTATGAACGATATGGCCAAGCGGCTGACCCGGATGGATGAGAATATCGAAAAAATAGCAAGCATAAAATGACGTTTTAACCTAACTAACCTAACGTAAGTTTTTTAATCTGATTAATTCACAAACCACAGATGGACACAGAGTAAGACACGGAAATTAAAAAACATAATTAAATCGGATTATAATTGTGTTTCAGATTGTTTCTTGTAAATTATCTTCATTTTAATCCTCTGTTTTCTCTTTATCTGTGCTGTTCCGTGTCGATCCGTGGTGAATAATTCAGGTTAACCACTGAAGTACACAGAATTACACGGATAAGGAAAAAATTTAAATTGAAAGAATAGATTAAGGTTAAGGGGATTTCTGTGTTTTGTTCTGTGGTGCTCTGTGGTTCGTAAATTCAATGGGTTTAATGATCGACTTGAGGAGCAATGTTGAGGATATTTTCGACGGTCGGTGAGTTTGTCCGCGACCTTAAAGCACAGAGACTGAGGACATTCCTGACGATTTTCGGGATCGTGTGGGGGACTGTGGCCATCATCGTTCTGCTGGCATTCGGCAATGGATTCCAGAAGCAGACGATGGAAACGATGTACGCAATCGGGGAGAGCATTATCCTCCTCTTTCCGGGCCAGACGGCCAAAACATTTGAAGGGTACGGCCCGAACCGATGGATTCGTTTTCGGGAGGAGGATGCAGCGCTTCTGAAGAGCGAGATCTCTCTCATCAAAACCATCAGCCCGGAATACTCCACATGGGATGCGCCACTGCGCGTGGAGACGAGGGTCAGGAATCCCAACGTCACTGGCGCGATTCCGATCTATGGAAGGATGCGGGCTATCGAGCCCAAGCCAGGCAGCCGATTCATCAATGATCTGGATGTCAAGCTCAAGCGCCGTGTCGTATTTTTGGGGGATGATCTGGCCAAATACTTGTTTGAGGATGAAGATCCGGTGGGGAAATATGTTTTCATCGGCAAGACGCCTTTCCTGGTCGTGGGCGTGATGGTGCACAAAGAACAGGATTCGTCGTACAATGCGAGGGATGAAGACCGCGCTTTTATCCCGACGTCCACGTTTGCGTCCATTTTCGGACATCAGTACATCAACAACATCGTCATCAAACCGGTGCACCCGCTGGTCGCTCCCATCGTGCAGGACCGGATTTACGAAGTTCTTGGAAAGAAATATAAGTTCGATCCGAGCGATAAGGAAGCTCTGTCGATGTGGGACACGACGGAATTCCAGAAAATGGTCTGGTACATTTTTTTGGGAATGAACATTTTCTTAGGGATCATCGGCGCGTTCACCCTCACAGTCGGTGGGATTGGTGTCGCGAACATCATGTACGTTGTCGTGCAGGAGCGCACGAAGGAAATCGGCATCAAGCGGTCCGTGGGTGCGAAGAAACGACACATCATGGTGCAATTTTTTGTGGAGACATTTTTCATCATCGGTATCGGGGCTTTCATCGGCCTCGCCATATCGCTGGTTCTTCTCTTTCTTGTATCGATGATGCCCATCGATGAGTTCGTGGGTACGCCCGGCATTTCGTGGTGGGTCGCGACGGCGGCCGTGAGCGTCTTGGCCGGAATCGGGTTCATCGCGGGATTTTTCCCGGCGCGGAAGGCGGCGAATCTGAATGTGATTCAATGTTTGCATTTTTAGTATGATGAACTGAACTTTGGCAAAAATAGTCATAAAGCCACTTTAAGTTGTTGAGAGTTATTCATAACCATAGAGAAGAGACTATCAGGGTCCATTTCCTGTTGTAGATGTTGATATGACCAGAGAATGAA
>JBDRSZ010000053.1:0-6793 GCA_043824415.1 bacterium
ATAATAGCTACAGACACGCGTTCCTCCATCTCTTTGATTCCAATCGGTTATACTGTTCGGAATAGGCTGGTATCCCATCATAGGACAATATACCCTTTCGCTTCATTCTATGATCTCTTCTATGTTGTACTCTTGTATGTCTCCGGCATGTGTAAAGATAATCATCTCTCCCAAGAGGCCGATGGAAATCATCTGTATGCCGATCACAAGCAGTAACGCGCCTAAAATGAGAAGCGGCCTTCCCGCGATCGGCCCCATTTGAAGAATACGATATATAAAAAGATACAATTGGATGCCCAGTCCCGCCAGCGCAAAAATCGCTCCGACAAATCCTAAAAAATGAATCGGCTTCTTCAAATATCGTGACAGGAAAAACACAGTGATGATATCCAGCAGCCTTTGCAGGTATTCTTTCGGATACCGCGACATTCTGAAAGATCCTGGCAATTGTTCGATCTTCTCTTCGGCGATACGATACCCCTGCTGACCGGCCAATACCGGGATAAAATTATGCAGGTCGCCGTAGAAGGATATATTCTCAAATACGGAGCGATACGTTGCGATCACACCGCTGTTGATATCGTGCAATTTCACGCGGGAGATTCGGCTGGCCAGCCGGTTGAAAACCCAGGAGATCCATCGATTCAGAATCGAATCCCTTCTCGGCGAACGCCAGCCCACGATCATATCCTTGCCCGCGGCAAGAGATTCCAGAAGTTTAGGAATCTCTTGCGGATTGATTCGAACCCTCCCGCTCAGATAGACGATGCGCTCACCCTTCGAATGCCGAAGACCTGCATCCAAGGCAGAAGCTTCGCCAAACGTGGATCGCATCCTCACGACCCTTACCAGACGACTTTCCTCGGCGATCAATACAAGCTTTTTGTATGTGGAATCCGTGCTCCCATCGTCCACGAAGACCAGTTCGTACAATGCTTTCATGCCCTCCATCGTCGTCCGAATGGAACGATACAGGGAATCCAGGCTTTCCGTAAAATTATATAGAGAAACGATGATGGAAATGTCTGGAGCCTGTTTCATCGTCTTATCCAATATACTGCGCTTCATCAATCTTGCTCCTCTGAGATAAAATATGAACTCAGGGTTCCTCCCCACCTCGCTCCTGTCCTCACAATGAGACTGGCAACCAAACCCAAGAATACGAATTGAAATCCTGCTACCCACAGTAAAAAGAACAGAGTAAGTGATACATTCAAATCGGAGAGGGGTATCCGCTCAACGCCCATCTGATACCCCATCCAACATACCGCCAGAATTCCTGCTAAAAAAAACCAGGCTCCAATCTTCCCGAAAAACCTCAACGGATTCTTGAGATACTTCAGAAACAGGTTGAGACTCCCCAAATCCATGAGCACCCGGAATGTTCGGCTCAGATTGTATTTCGATTTGCCGAACCGCCTCGGATGATGGGACACAACCATCTCCGCGATTCGCGCTCCCTCGATCCTGGCCAGAGCAGGGATAAACCGATGCAGCTCACCGTACAGCCGGATGCGTTCGACAACTTCCCGACGAAAAGCTTTCAGTGAACATCCCGTATCATGAAGGCGCACGTCCGTCACAGAGCAGATCAAACGATTGGCGATCATGGACGGTATTTTTCTCAGGAGCATCTTGTCCTTCCTGTCCTTCCTCCATCCGCTCACCACGTCGTATCCCTCCTCGACCTTATTGAAAAGAAGTGGGATGTCTTTCGGATCGTTCTGCAAATCACCGTCCATCGTCACGACAACGTCGCCTCGGCTGAGCGAGAAGCCCGCCGCCATAGCCGCAGACTGGCCGAAATTTCGGCGGCAGAAAACGACATGAAGCTGATCATTTTTCTCTGCCAATTCTCTCAGCGCATCACGCGTTCCATCCGTGCTGCCGTCATCCACGAAAATCACTTCGTACGATTTTCCCCATCCATCCAAAACCTCCCGAATCGACCGATAGAGAATGGATACATTCTCACGTTCGTTAAACAGGGGAACGACGACAGAAAGAGCGATGCTGTCTTTCGAATCCCTCATGCGGTACGATGCCTCCGTTCCTTCCTTCTTCGATAAATAAAAATGCCGGCTGTCAAGGGAACAAAGATAGCCAATTCTGAAAGAACCGTTCTAAGATTGTGCACGCAAAAAAGACTGCTCAGGAATTCACCGTTCGTCGAAGCCTTCGTCACATCCAGGAATGGAGTCGCGTGTGAGATGAAATAGGCTTTGCTCGCGGGCCAGAAGAGCGGCATTCCGAAAGGAGGACGCGTATCCTTCGTAAAAAAATCCAACAGGATGTGCGATAGAACGAGGATAAAAGCGACAATTCCTGCTCTGATCCCATTATGACGCGTGAAAGAAGAAGATGCGACACCGAATACCACGCCGACAATCACGGCAAACATCAGACTGTGCGTCCAGCCATGGTGGTACCGGTTCGGATTGCCCGTAAAATACCCGAACAGGAAGTCCACGTCCGGCAGATTCGACAGAAACAAGATCAACCCATAAACAACCCAGCGCTGCCCGATGGACCAGAATGAATATCCGGACGCCATCGAATACCCTAATAGCGAATGTCCGAAAGGTGTGCACATAATTTTAACTATCAATCCTCGCGACGAAGAAACAATGTAAATTCATCATCCTACTTTTTCAGTTCATGCAGCCGAACATACTCCACAATCTTCACCAGCATCTCGTCGAACCCCACACTCGGTGAATACTCAACAAGGTTTTTAATCTTCGTGAGGTCCGGAATCCGTCTGCGCATGTCCTCAAAGCCCCGCTCGTAAGCTTCATCATACGAGATATGCCGTATTTCCGAACGGCTCTTTGTAATCGATACCACCCGTTCCGCCAGCTCATTGATCGTGACCTCTTCATCGTTCCCGATGTTGAAGATATCCCCCACCGCATCGGGATGCTCGAGCAGGGCGATGCTCGCGCGAACCACGTCGGTCACGTATGCAAAACATCGGGACTGTTCACCGTCGCCGAAAACGACGATAGGCTCTCCCCTCAGCGCCTGCTTCACAAACCTCGGGACGACCATGCCGTACTGGCCCGTCTGCCTCGGGCCGACTGTATTGAAAAATCTTCCGATTATAATGGGCAACTGTTTTTCCTTGTAATAGGCCAATCCCAGGAATTCATCCACAGCCTTTGAGCTCGAATAGCACCACCGGCTTTTCATCGTAGATCCTAAAAGTCTGTCGTCATCCTCCATGAACGGCACCTTGTCACTCTTCCCGTATATTTCAGAAGTCGACGCAATGAAAACTTTTTTTCTGTACCGCGTTGCGACCTTCAGGACCAAATCCGTTCCAAGGATGTTTCTCTCGATGACCTCCACAGGTCTATTCACGATTAAATCGACGCCCACGGCGGCGGCAAGATGAAAAATCGCATCGCATTCGGAGACGAGACGATCCATCACCATCTCGTTCATGATGGTCTCAATGACAAAATGGAACCGCGGATTGTCCTTGAGATGTGCAATATTATCCATCGATCCGGTCGAGAGATCATCGATGATTGTCACATCATAATTTCTACGAAGCAGTTCATCACTGAGATGAGACCCGATGAAACCCGCACCACCCGTAATCAATATTTTCATATTCGCCTCTTTATTCAATCAATTATCCAAAATGTTTTCTCAGCCAGAGTTTGAGAACCACGAGCGCCCATAAACGATGCGAACGGTTATGTCTTTTTGAAAGATGTTCATCCAACATCCGCTGAACAGCGGATGGATTGAAGATCGATCCTCCCACATTCGACTCCTCGAACAGAACATCACGCATGAAATTCCTCACCGATGCAGATTCCCGCATCCAGTTCTTCATCGGCACGCTGTGACCCAGCTTATCCTTCCTGTGGACGATCTCATCGGGTAGAATGCCGTCCATCGTGCGGTGAAGAATATATTTCGTCTCCTTTCCATTCTTGATCTTCAGCTCCGAT
The DNA here is from genome assembly GCA_043824415.1 of bacterium. Lineage (GTDB taxonomy): Bacteria > Zhuqueibacterota > QNDG01 > QNDG01 > DSAB01 > JBDRSZ01. The sequence goes on from JBDRSZ010000053.1 coordinate 3,966, forward strand.
GGGATTCTGGCGGCGTATTCCACAAGCCTGTGATCCAGCATCGGAAACCGCGCCTCTACGCCGAAAGTCCGTAAGACCTGCATCCTTCGGAGATAAAATCCGACCACGGTCTGATAATCACCATACAGGGATTTGCTCAGAGAATCCAGTCCGTCCGCGTCTCCGTAGATCGCAGCAATCTCCTCGATGGGATCGTTTTTGGTGTAGACTTCCATCAAATCCGGGGACAACAATCGCTGCAGCTCATCATCCTTATAATACATCCGCCACCGATTGCTGTACAGCGCTCCTGGAAAACCGAAGCTGTACGAAAACCGTTTTGCCTTGACGATCAAATCCTTTTTACGATCCGTATCCGGCAGGAACTGAAGCCATCTGAACAGCGGGCCTCGAATAAAATTCGGAATTTTAGCAAATCGATCCGCAGCCGGATCCGCGAGATAGACAGGATGTCCGCCGAAAAGCTCATCGCCCCCGTCTCCCGTCAGAATACACTGAACGAATCGCTTTGCCTCTCTTCCAAGAAGATAGGAAGCGACTTCAATCCCGATATCGCAAAAGGGTTCGTCCATATGCTCAACGATCTCCACGATCGATACAATATCCTCGGGAGAAAATTCCACAAGATGGTGCTCTGTACGGTAATGATCCGCAACGATTTTTGCATAGTGGGATTCGTCGAACGATTTTTGCTGACACCGAAATGAAAACGTATGAATCGGTTGATCAACCATGTCGCTCATCAAACCGACGACCGAGCTGGAATCCATCCCTCCGCTCAAGAACACTCCCGGTTTTGGACCGTCTCCTCCCGCTCGGATACGGACAGCATCGCCCATCAGATCCAACAGGGCTTCCCGAATAGAATCCTCACCCTGATCGTGAACGCGTCCGAAGGAGAGAAACCAATAACGTCGAATCTGAAACGCACCCTTCTTGATGACAATCGCATGGCCGGGTTTTAATTTTTTCACGTTGGAGTAGATGGATGCTTCTCCCGGGATATAATTGAAAAGCAGATACTGAACCAGCGCTTTATGATCGATGCTCTTTCTATTTGTTTCATAATCAGCGATAGCCTCAGCAGAATTTCCGAACGTGCACCTAAAACCATTCCATGAATAATAAATAGGTTCTATCCCAAAATGATCCCGCACAATAAAAAATGTATCTTCAGTCTCATCCCAGAGACAAACGATGAAGCCGCCGTTCAGTGACTGAAAGCTCTCCTCGCCAAAGACCTGATAATTTTTCAGGACGATTTCCGACGCGCTCCCACTTTGAAGTTTGACACCACGTTTTTTCAATGTTTGCTCAAGTTCGGTTTTATTGAACAAATTCCCCTGAAAAGCAGACACCATCTTCCTTTCTTTGTCTTGAAAGATAGATTCTCTTTCCCCTGTGGCGAGATCGGAAGAATGGATACCCAACCCAAAATGAGAGCGGAGATGGAGCATACCCTGTTTATCAATCTCCCATGGAAACGATTGGCACAATCTTAAAATGGATTCTTTCTTAACCCGATTCTTTTTATCCGAATGAAAAATTCCGCAAATCATTCTAAGCCTGCTTTATTCACAAACCACAGAGTAACACAGAGCAAGACACGGAAATGGTATCAAATTCATGTTTACTTCGGCTTTTGATTGCAATGTTACTCTGTTCCATAATGTCATTCTTTTTCTTTTCCCGAGTATTTCTATGCTGATGAATCATTTCCCTTAAAGAGAAAAGGAAGAGCATGCTTAAAATACCACATTTCAATCCACCAATGAAAGTTTAACTTCTTCTTCAAATACGCTCGTTTACGAACCTCAAACAACAGCGCAATGGAGAAAAGAATAAGCTTGAGAAATGAACTCGTGCAAGTGACGACATGAAATGAATATTTTTTAAACTTACCAAAATTTTTTTCATAGTAATGCGCCCGCCCCGTTAAAAGCCAATCGGTTTCGTGCTTGAAAGTGTTCGGCAGCTGATCAATGCTTCTCCTCTCATGATGAACAATCACAGCATCGGGAACGAACCAGGTCTCCCAGCCCTTTTCTTGAATCCGATAACATAAATCCCTTTCTTCTTCATACATGAAAACATCTTCGTCGAACAATCCGACTTCATCTAAAATCGCTTTGCGAGTTAGCATAAATTGACCCAGTACATAATCCACTCTTTGAGCGGGAATAGTCTCTTCCACAGTATATCCGTTATTCGAATAAACGGCATCCGTTCTGAAAAGGCGTTTGAAAATGCCAAACATGGAAAAAGCCATTTTCCAGGGCACGTTGTTCGTTAAAATATTGAATATCGTAGGAAATTGTGCCCAGCTTACTTGTATCGTCCCGTCCTCATGAACACACTTCGGCCCTGTCATTCCCACCCTGGGATTTTTCTCCATGAATTGAATCAGTTTGATGATCGCATTGTCCAGTATCCGTGTATCGGGATTCAGGATGAGTATATATTCTCCGCTGCAATGTCGTAATGCTTGATTGTTGGCTCGGCCAAAACCCAAATTCTTGTCGTTCTCAATAAGTTTGACTTTAGGAAACTTTTCCCCGACCATCTCAGCGCTGCCGTCTGAAGACGCATTATCAACAACGAAAATCTCAAAATCGATTCCGCTTGTCTCAGAATAAATCGAATTCAGGCATTGGAATAAAAAATCTTTGGTATTCCAGTTCACGATGCTAATCGATAGCTTCATTTTTACCCGTATACTTAAAACTCGACTTTGGCAATTCTGATCATTTTGATATGACTATCCAATCAAAAGAGTGATTTTCAAAAAATGAACAATCGATCCCTCTCCTTTTCCAAAGGAGAGGTTA
>JBDRSZ010000054.1:0-14917 GCA_043824415.1 bacterium
TTTTCGGATTTGTTATTAGAAACCTCACCTCAATCCTCTCCTAAAAAAAGGAGAGGACTTAATTGTGAAATCCGAAAACTACTCTGTGTTGAGTATATATTATGACATCAACAATCAAAGATTGGATACTCCTGCTCTTGCCAAATCACATTCATACAATTTACGCGGCAGAGCAATATTCGTATTCGATTGCAAGAGATTACTTATTGGATGAGTCTGGTATTTTGCCGATTGAAAAAGTATGGCAATAGGATTTGGCGAAGGTGAGGGACACCTTCGCCAGCAGTAATTAATCATAGGAGGGAGGCCATGCCAAAAATATTAAAAATCATCACAGCCATCCTTGGGCTGCTCATTATCTGGTTGGCGACATTGTACTTACGGCGTTCACCCATCGAGCAGGACCTGACAAACCATGCGGAAGAAGCTTTAAACCGATCCGATTTCAGTCGGGTGGCAGTGTCGTTTGTGGGAAGGGACGGGACTCTAACGGGTAAGGTAGATACTCCTGAACTTTCAGAAGAAGCTGAAAGACTCGCCAAACGATATTGGGGTGTTAGGGTAATCGATAATCAGCTCAAGGTATCGCCTGAGGATATGAAATTGATATCTGAGGATACCGGTGAATTGGCGATACAAAAATTCATGGATTTTTTCGACTCGAATCCCATCGAATTTGACTTCGCCTCTTCAAAACTATCGGTCCGATCGAAGCGGATTCTCGACCGAGCCGTCGAATTGATCGATCGAATTACCGAACCCAAAATCGAAATCGGGGGTCACACAGACAATGTTGGTTCCGATGCCTGGAACACCCGTTTGAGTGCAGCACGAGCCAATTCAGTTCGAATGTACTTGATTGAAAAGGGGATTCAATCCGGATTTTTGTCAGTAAATGGTTTTGGAGAAACACAACCCAAAGCGGACAATGATACTGAAGGAGGACGGCAAAAGAACCGTCGTGTCGAGTTTAAAGTCAAATAATGCATTACTTATCAAATAGCAAATCGAAAAGGAGGTATAAGCCATGTTTTATTTAGCTTGGCAAACACTTTTCTGGCTGATCGTAGCCTTTCTGTTTGGTCTGTTCATCGGCTGGCTTATCTGGCATCGACGGGTCGATGCTGAAACAAGCGAATTTCACATGCAAATTCAAAACTTGAAAGACGAACTCGAGGCTTGTAACGACAATCTCAAAATTTGTAAAAAAGAATCGGAGAAATCCGGTAAAGAGAAACCTGCACCAAGGCTGCCGAGTTCGATTCCCACAGCAAGATCTGAAGAAGCGGACGATTTGAAAGATATATGGGGTGTCGGTCCATTTTTAGAAGGAAAATTAAATGCTTTTGGTATTTATACATTTAGGCAAGTGGCGTCACTCAATAATGAAAATATAAAGGAACTTGGGATGACTTTCGGCTCGTTCCAGGGTCGTGTCGTTCGAGATCAATGGGTGGAACAGGCGAAGAAATTGCATGAAACCAAATATGGTGAAAAACTGTAACCTTTCCTTGTTCGGAACGATTGCGGTTATGTGAATTCCCGGAGGAATATTCTTATTCGAGTGCAAGAGATTATTTATTAACTGAGTCTGGTATTTTGCCGATTGAAAAAGTATGGCAATAGGATTTGGCGAAGGTGAGGAACACCTTCGCCAGCAGAAAGCTATACTTAAAGATGCAATTCTAACAGAAGCCAACTTATATGAAGCAGTATTGATTGGTACTGAAGTTTTTACTTACCAATTAGAAATAGTAACTAACTTGAAAGGAGCTAACTTGCCAGATGGGGTTCAATGTCCCTAACGAAAAAGATTTGCATCATAATCGATCCGGGGCTGTGCCCCTGGTTATCGACTCTCCATCCTTATAATTCAACGTGTCAGGATTAATTTCCGCGTCTGACAATAACTCCCCACCCGCATCCGACAGAAATAGATGCCGTTGGCCACACGAACTCCGGATTCGTCGCATCCATCCCATTTCGCTGTGTACCATCCTGCCTCTTTGTTGCTTTCCTCTATGATTCTCACCTGCCTCCCCATTAAATCGTATACCACCAAAGAGATGAAAAGCCTATCGGGCAGGAAATACGGAATCTGCGTTTCCGGATTGAAAGGATTGGGGTAGTTTGCAAATAAAAAAAAGAATCGATCCGATGATTCTCCCACATGTAACGAAGCCTCCTGCGAGTAATGACTCTCATTCCCCGCTGAATCGTAAGCCGTCACTGCGAAAAAGAACGTCCCCGAATCCGGCAAAGCCGGAATGGCATATTCTGTCACATTGCCCAATACTGCGAAGTAGGGATAGATTCGGGAAGCCTTGCCGTAATAAACCTTGTATCCGACGAGATCGACCTCCTCTCCTCGATTCCATGTGACCATTATGGCCTGAGCTGACACATCGGTGATACGCGGGAAGAAAGCGGACGAAATCAGAATGGTCAACGAGCAGGAAGTTAAAAATCGCCTGAAGAATCGAGTCAAGAAACGCATACGCGGTTTGTTTCTCTCTTCGGTGTACAAATAAAAACCTCCATCGGGGAACCATCGCCCGTTTGGAGGTTATCTTCAGTCCAAACGAAAACTTTAAGGACAGATCCCGATCCTACTAAGAAATAGCACCGACGTCTGTCCTTTTTTTCCCCTAAGGCACAGCCGATTTCGGCTGGTCTAATCTACATCAAACGGATCTAAATGTCAAGATGAAATTCAACGTTTTTTTGAATTACCGCACAGCTCCGATGGATTTTAAATACGGCTGACGGAGAACTGCCTTCTCTGTGATAATAGCGGTAATCAACTCATGGGGTGTTATATCAAAAGCAGGATTGTACACATCGATCCCTACGGGTCCGGTACGAATGCCGAATCCCTCGACCACCTCCGCGCCGTCCCGCTCTTCAATCGGAATCTCCTCGCCAGACGCGAGAAAAAAATCAAAAGTGGAGATCGGCGCAGCAATGTAGAACGGAACATCATGCTCCCGGGCCAGAACAGCCAATGCATACGTCCCGATTTTATTCGCAGCATCCCCGTTCGCCGCAATCCGATCCGCACCGACGATGACGCAGTCGATCCGTCTCCGCTTCATTAAAAATCCCGCTGCGGAATCGCAGATCACCGTCACGTCTATACCCGATTCCTTCAGCTCCCAGGCCGTGAGGCGCGATCCCTGCAGGAGCGGCCGCGTTTCATCCGCAATCACCTTAATCTTCTTCCCTAATTCAACGGCGGCATAGATCACGCCCAAAGCGGTTCCGAAATCCGCAGTGGCAAGTCCTCCGGCGTTGCAGTGCGTCAGAACGGTAGCCTCATCAGGCAGTAAACCGGCCCCGTTCCGGCCGATCTGCCGGCAGATTCTCCGATCCTCTTCAAAAATGGACAGTGCCTCATCCAGAAGTTTCTTTCGGATTTCCTCAACAGAATCGCCCTCCGTCGAATCCAGAACCTTATTCATCCGATCCAGTGCCCAGAAAAGGTTGACCGCCGTCGGCCGAGTCGCTCCGAGATAGGAATTGGCTCTTCGCACCGCCTCAATGAGACCTGCTCTATTCATCCCTTTGTATTTCCATGCAGCCAGTGCCGCGCCCATCGCCCCTGCGATCCCGATAGCCGGAGCGCCCCGCACCCGGAGCGACCGGATGGCTTCGCCCAGGACTTCAACATCATCGATATACAGATAGATCAATTTCCCTGGGAGCTGCGTCTGATCGATGATCCGCACTTTGCCATCGACCCATTCGATCGTCTTCACTGTCATCCGTCATTCACCCAGCAACTGGACTACGATCCGCCTGCCGCGCGGTCGGTTGTCGAAGTCGAGCACGACGATCTGCTGCCACGTCCCCAAAAGCAGGCGTCCGTTCTGGAACGGAGCCGTGAACGAAGCTCCCACGAGCGCGGCGCGCACGTGGGCGGAACCGTTCCCGTCTCCCCAGGTTGCATCATGATGGTAAGTCACGCCTGTGGGAGCGATCTTTTCCAGAGCTTCTGGAATGTCCTTAATCAAACCCGGTTCGTACTCGATCGTCGTGATCCCCGCGGTTGAACCGGAGACGAACACGGTGAGTTGCCCGTCCTTCAGACCGCTGCTTTCCAAGACTTCCATGACTTGAGGAGTCACATCGACGATATCCGTATGCCCCTCTGTCGAGATCTCGATGAAATCCGTGACAACGCGCATTTATCCGGTAACCAACCTCCTCATCTCTTTAGATTCACCAAACACAGAACAGTATCTGGCGACGAACATTTCGAGATCGTACGCATGGCTCTGTGGTCCGTCCGTTTCGAGGACGTAAGCGGCCGCCAGACTCCCCATCCGTCCGGCCGTCTCCCATGAGAGGTGATGGGCCATGCCCTTTACCAGCCCGGCCCGGTACGCATCGCCCACGCCCGTCGGGTCGAGTACCCGGTCCGGCCCGACTGCCGGAATGTGAACCGTCCCCTGTCTCGTCCGAATTTCCGATCCCCGTTTTCCCAGCGTTACGACGAAGATCTCGGCCAAGCCTTGCACGGCTTCCTCATCGAGTCCCGTCTTGTTCCGGAACATCTCCAATTCATACTCGTTGAGAATGAACATTTCCGCGCCGTCCGCACCGTCCAACAACTCTTCACCAGTCAGACAAACAGTCTGCTGGCCCGGATCGAAAATATAGGGGACACTCATTTCCCGACACTCGGCAGCATATTTTTTTATGGCCTCGGGATCGTTTGGAGAGACGAGTACGAGGTCGGTTTCCTTAAGATTTAAATCTTTGAGAGAAAAATCTTTCGCAAACCGCATCGCGCCCGTGTAGAAAGAAACAATCTGATTCTCAGACCGGTCCGTGCTCACAAAACACGACGCCGTGTACTCTTCCGAACATTCCCGGATGCCGGATACATCGATGCCTGCTCTTTCAAGATCGTCTCGATACGACCCGAAGTCTTTTCCGACAACGCTGAACAGAAAGGGCCTTTCACCCAAAAGCGCCAGGTTGTAAGCGATATTCGCACCCACGCCGCCATTCCGTTTCTTCATCGAATCCACAAGAAAACTGACGCTGATGCGGTCCAACTTATCCGGCAGGAAATGTTCGGAAAAATTTCCGGGGAAGGACATCAGGTAATCGAACGCGATCGATCCGGTAACGACAATATTCAAAACAATCTCCAGGTTAATTTCACATCTTCTCTGGCTTCGATATCCCTAACAAGGAAAGCCCGTTGGCCAAGACGATCCGCGTCGCGCGGCAGAGCGCCAGTCGGGCCAGCGTTAACGGGATGTTCTTCGTGACAACGCGAAGATCGTCATCCCGCTTACCCGCATGTTGGAAGTGATGATACGTCGTGGCCAATTCCTCAAGGTATGTCGGGACGCGATGAGGTTCAAAATCATGCGCTGCCGCTGTGACCGCACCAGGGTAAGTTGTCAACACCTTGATCAGATCGATCTCCTCCGGAGCGGTCAGAAGCGATAGATCGGACTCGGCCTCCGGGTCGAGTCCCTCCTTCTTGGCGTGCCGGAGAATACTGCAAATCCGCGCGTGGGCGTACTGCACATAGTACACTGGATTTTCTTCCGACTGGGTTTTCGCGAGCGTAAGGTCAAAGTTGAGATGGCTCGACATCGATCGGTTTAAAAAGAAGTACCGCGTCACATCCACACCGACCTCGTCCATCAATTCATCCAGAGTCACGAAATTCGCCTTCCGCGTGGACATCTTGACTTTTTCTTTCCCCTCCATCAGCGTCACGAACTGGTGGATGAGCACTTTCACTCTGGACGGATCGTAACCCAAGGCCTCCATTCCGGCCAGCACATCAGGATACGTGGCCACGTGGTCGGCTCCGAAAATGTCCACGACCAAGTCAAAGCCGCGTTCCATCTTGTCCTTATGATAGGCGATGTCGGGCAGCCGGTAGGTCGGCTCACCCGTCGATTTGATGATGACGCGGTCCTGTTCATGGCCGAAACGCGTCGTCCGAAACCAGACGGCGCCGTCCGCATCGTATGCCAAATCCTTTTTCCGTAGCTCCTCGACGACGGCATCGATTTTTCCAGTCTCGTAAAGGGATTTTTCATTGTAATACACATCGAACACAATCCCAAGCCTCGATACTGTTTTCTTAATATCTTCGAATATAACCTTTTCAGCCAAGTTCTGGAAATAGCTGATTTCTTCGGAGTCCTTCAGTGTATTTCCCTTTTCCTCTACAGCCTTCCCCGCAATCTCACGGATATATTCGCCCTGGTAGTAATCCTCAGGAAAAGAGATCGATTGACCCAACAATTCCTGATACCGCAGTCGTACGGAATCGCCCAGGACGCGCATCTGCCGGCCCGCATCGTTGAAATAATACTCGCGGATGACATCATGTCCCGTGGCTCCTAAAAGTCTGGCAATCGTATCTCCCAGAACAGCCTGCCTGCCGTGACCGATCGTCAGCGGCCCTGTCGGATTGGCGCTGACAAACTCGACTTGAGTCTTCTTGCCACCGCCCCAGTTCGTGCATCCGTAACGTTCTCCCAGCTTTAAAATTTCTCGAAGACATCCGTGCAGATAACCCTGACTGAACGTAAAATTGATGAATCCGGCCCCGGCTATATCCACACTCTGAATATAAGTTTCATCCCAATCCACAGCTTCCACGATAGATTGGGCAATGTCTCTCGGATTCTTCTTCAGTTCCCGCGCCAAGATAAGCGCGACATTCGTAGCCAAGTCGCCGTGGCCGCTCTGCTTGCTCGGCACGAGATGAAATGCCGGGACCCTCCCGTGCGCAAGACCCATTTTTCCAATCGCTTCTGCGATCCGATCCTTGATGTAACGCGCTATCTCCATCATGCCTCATCCTGAAATGTTTCTAACGTCGCATCGCCCCACAATCTTTCCAAACCGTAAAATCTTCTGATTTCTTTCTGAAAAATATGGACGACCACATCCACGTAATCCAAAAGCACCCAGTTCAGATATTCGTATCCCTCCTTATGCCAGACTCTCACGCCCTCTTCCTCCATCCCTTCTATGATCGCGTTGGCGATGGCCTTCACCTGCACATCCGACTCTCCGTGGCAGACGATGAAATAATCCGTCACGCTGCCCAGCCCCTGAAGGTCCATCAAGCAGACATCCTGAGCCTTCTTCGACAGCGAATGCTCTACAATGCGGCGCGCCAATCCCAAAGATGTGCTCTCTGCCATCCTATTTCTCCATTTCCAGCCAGCAGCTTAGTTGCTGGAAATCCCTGCCTATGATGATCGTCGCATCGATCAGATAGGCCGAGTTCACCTGCTGGATGACCCGATCCTCTCCCAAATCCATCGCGCGGGCAATCTTGATGCTGTTCCGCAAGTTTCCCCGGCGGTCGATGATGACCGTCCGGTCTACATTGAAATTCGGCCTGCCGAACTCCTCCTCCTCGTAATTCCCCGTCCGCACCACATCGATCTTCTTCTTCCTCAGGAAATCCATGAACGTGTTCGCAATCCCTTGGACGCCGCATCCGTTCATGACTTCAACCTGAAGTACAACCTCTTTTTCGGGTACGTCCTCCTCGACCATTCCGGCCGGTTTTGAGCACTGCCGGATGATGAAAAACACGAGGACGAGATCGGCTACGAGAACCAATCCGATGAAAATTTTCATCAAACTGCCCCTCAAATCAGGCTTGCTGCGCCGTACTGCCTTTCTCCGACGGGAACGTGCCGGAGGTTTTTTAAAAGGGCGCACTCTGCGTCTCTGCGGTCTTGCCATCACAACTCCCATGACGATAAAAAAATGACCGAGAAGGTGTTTCTCGGCCTATAACGAATAATACTTTACAGTAAAATGTGAATCAAACCAGGTTGTACCTCAAAAATAGCCTGACGGATAAACGTTACCATCGATAATAATAGGGCGATACCATGCGAGAGGGTATCGATTGATAATCAACGGTGATGGACATATTCTTGTAAGGTTTATACTGCAGCATGGCCCGCTGAACGAAAACCTGTCCGTTCATGGTGTTTGAGTTTCCAAAAACGCCCAGCGGTTGATGCAGATAGCCGATTCTCACCTGCATCCTCAGGGGATCGGAAAACTGGTAATTCATCGTATTCAGATAAAGTCCCTGCGAAAACGTCTGTCTCCCCATAGACGTGAACGAAATCGAATAGCTGTGCGTCATGCTGAATTTCGAAAGATCCAGCAGGTTATCCAAAAATCCTTTCGGACGCAGACCGAGATTGGAAGATTTATAAATACTCGTCCTGGGATTTTCGGATTGTGCGCGGGCAAGCGCTGCCATCATCAGCAACACCATCAGAGCGCAAAGAATGATTCTTTTATTCATATAAGATCGCTCCCCTTGAATGCCTTTCTTCTACTATAAATTATACAAATAAAAACATAAAAGTCAACCTTTTTTTCAAACCATCATCTCGCAACGACAGCCTTCCGTTTCGCCGACAATCCGTCCGTCGACAATTCGATGATGTAAACACCCGTCGAAACCAGCCGACCGTATTCATCCGTCCCGTCCCAGACTCTCCAGTATTCACCGGGGAAGTCTACCTTCTCCCAGAGAGTGCGGACGCGGCGCCCCAACAGGTCGTACACGACCAGCCGAACCTTCCAGCTGTCCTTCGTGGCGGGCAGATCGTAGTACACCGTCGTTCCTGCGTTGAACGGATTTGGAAAATTCTGATGAAGAGCAAACCGCAAAGGAATTCTCTCCGACCGACGGATGCCTCGATGCACATGCTCGGCCTCCATCAGAATCCATCCATCAGGGTCGATATGGAGATCCACAGGTTCAAAGTCAATCTGAATCGAAAAATATTCAGGAAGTCTTTCGATCCACAGAATCGTATCTTTAGAATCCGAAGATCCCTCCACCCGGATGACAACCGGCATTCGGAATCTGAAATTTTCGTTTTTAACCGGATCAAGGCTCAGAAATACTTCATATTTTCCTGAAGCCAGGCGACTGCTTCCCCAGGAATATTCCAGACGAATGTAGCCGTCTTCGTAGATCCACTCCCTGAAAAACCACTCCAAGCCCATTCCTGAAACCGTCTCACAGACGGTTTGAAACTCAGGAATCGATGCATTGGAATATTTGTACGTCCCATAGTAGGTTTTTAATATCCGCCAAAAATTCTCATCCCCCACAACAGTTCTCAGCATGTGAAGGACACATCCCCCTTTTTTATATACAATACCGTAATCGAACAAGCCGATCGGATCGTATATAGGAAAATCGTAGAATCCTGTCTGTGATATGTAAATCGATTTGCATCCAGCCATGTAATTCTGAAAAGCTTCCCGTCCATATTGATGCTCGATAAAAAGGGCCTCCGAATACACGGCAAAACCCTCATTCAGCCAGATGGCAGGCCAGTCATTCAGCGTCACGGCATCGCCCCACCACATGTGGGCCAGCTCGTGAACCAGACCGTTTTCCCGGCTCCGGTCCCCCCGAATCCAGCTGCTGTTAATCGTCGTCATCGTCTGATGCTCCATGCCCCCAAAGCCGCAAGGTTCCACTTCTGCCATGCCGTATTTTTCGAAAGGGTATGCTCCGAAGCGGTCGGAGAAGAACGTCATCGCAGCGACCATGTTCACAAAATCATTCTTCGCCTTTGCCGAATCCCGAGTAAAAATATAATACACAATTTCGACGGAATCCATCGTGGGCGTGACATACCAGTCCGACCATCGGGCGTAACATTTTGACATCGTCACGCAGATGAGATACGTCGATACCGGATGGACCGAACGCCAGTGGAACGTCTCCCACTTGCCGTCTCCGCTGATATCCCTTCCCTCCAATAAACCGATGGAAGCGACTTCCACACCTTTGGGGACAGTAACGTGGAGCTCCGCAGTCGCCTTATCCCAGGGCACATCGTAACAGGGGAACCAACGCCGAGCATCGACAGGCTCTGCGAACGTATACGCACACATCTCGTAAAAATAAAATCCCGCGTTGTGTGGTGCGCCGTGATAGGCGATGGTCACGGTGAACGTGTCTCCTGCGGCCACCGGATTCGACAACGAGAGAACAACTTGGCCTGCGGTTTGGCTGGCGTTTAAGCGTGTGCCGTCGAGCAGAACCGAATCCACCACCAGATCGACCATGTGGAAGGACACTTCATCGAGATCGTCCTCCTTGGAAACGCATGTCGCTGTGACGGTCCCCGAAAACGCATTGCTCGCAATGGGAAACCTCAGATCCAGTCTGTAGTGGAGGACGTCGAAAGCATGTGAGGAATCGAACAGAGCTTTTGAGAACCGCTGAGAGTGTATGACTTTTTGTTTTTCAAACGGCTTGTCTTCTTGAAACGAAATCCCCTGTGCGTGGACAGATCCCCAGATATTGCTGATCGCTACGATACCTACAATCAGCCTTAGTGCCCTTCGCATCATCCCCTCCTTTCATCCGATCGTCGTTCCGTCTTCCGTCAGGTCAGCGTAAAGTCGATCCTCCGCATCGTCTTCAGCACATTCGACACCCTCACGCGAACCGCATCTCCCAGACGATACACAGTCCCCTTGTTCCGACCCATAAGACTGAATCCCTTCTCATCGTATACATAATAATCGTCGTCCAATTCCGAAATATGGACCAACCCCTCGACGAGGTACTCCGGGATTTCGACAAATATGCCGAACGAAGTGACTCCGGAGATGACGCCGTCGAACACCTCGCCAATCTGAGCCTCCATGTATTCTACCTGCTTTGCTCGGATCGATTCCCGTTCAGCTTCCTGAGCAGCAATCTCCCTCTCCGTAGAAATCTCGCAGATATCCGAAAGTTTGGCGGCCAGCCTTGGTATCTCGGCCTCTTCTTTATCGTAGGCTTTCAAGAGGCGGTGGACGATAAGATCCGGATACCTTCGAATGGGTGATGTAAAGTGCGTGTACGCGGGAAAAGCCAGTCCAAAATGGCCGACGTTTCGCGTGGAATAAAGCGCTTTCATCATCGTCCGAAGGGTAATTTCCTCCACGATGACCTCGTGCCGCGTTCCTGCAACGCTCCGGAGCAGTGACTGAAATTTCTTCGGACTCACTCTCCTGTCGACATCGAAACGATACCCCAGTGCCTTGACGAACCGGACAAATTCATCCAACTTCTTCCCCCCGGGTCTTTCATGGATTCTGTACACAAAAGGAACCTTCCGACCGGTCTCTCTGTGCAGTCGCTGGATATGTTCCGCCACCGTCCTGTTGGCAAGCAGCATGAAAGCTTCAATAAGCCGGTGGCTCTCCAGCCTCTCCCTCACGCCGAGACGAATGGGCCGTCTCTTCTCGTCCAAAACGACTTCCGGCTCTGGCACATCGAAATCGATTATGCCCGCTCTCCGCCATCTCTCAATGAGTATACGGCCAAGCCCGGCCATCTCCCTTAAACATATCCTCAACGCCCCATCCTTATCTAAATCCGAGACGTCCGTCCTTGAATCCTCCATCAGTCTTTGGGCGTCCTTGTACGTCAACCGGTGCTTGCTCCGGATGATCGTCTCCCGGAATTCGTAGTCGACGACGGTGCCATCCGGATTCAGCTCCATCAGAACGCTGTAGGCCAATCGGTCTTCGTTCGGTCGAAGGGAGCAGATATCGCTCGACAGCCGCTCCGGCAGCATCGGGATGACCCGATCCACCAGATACACGCTCGTTCCCCTTCTCAACGCCTCCCTATCGAGCGGCGATCCGACTGGAACGAAGTGGCTCACATCCGCGATATGGACGCCCAACCGAAAATTGCCATCGTCCAGATGCTCCAACGAAACGGCATCATCAAAATCCTTTGCATTCTCGGGGTCGATTGTGAAAATCAATCCATCCCTCAGGTCCAACCGCTTCTCGACTTCCGAAACAGGAATTTCCGACTGCAGTATTTGGATCTCATCAAGAACAGCTTTTGGAAATTCAGTCGGCAAATCAAAACCACGGATAACGGAAAGCACGTCCACGCCTTCATCCTCAGGACGGCCGAGGACCTCAACAACCCTGCCTTCGGGCATTCTCCTGGAATCACCCCATTTGATGATTTTCACGACGACTTTCTGTCCCGCCTGAGCTTTTCCGCGATCCGTTTCACGCACACGGATATCTCTCCCGATTTTCAGATCATCCGGAACGACATAGTTGAACGTTCGCGCCTCCTGAAAAATCCCGACGATTCGATCTCTGCCGCGCTCGATAATCTCAACGACTTTTCCCTCGGGCAGCCTTCCCGCAGATTGCACCCAAATCGTCACTCCAACCCTGTCTCCGTGAACAGCCGATCCCATATTTCTCTGGCCGACGAACACATCCTCGCCGCCATCGTCTCGAATAAGAAAACCATACCCCTGCGTTTTCACGTGGAGTATGCCCGTGACCTCGATGGGCTTCTGGAGTATTCCGTACTTGTTTCCCTTGTACCGTGAGATTCGTCCCTTTTCAGCCAGCCCTCGAACCGTCCTTTTAAAAGCCTGATAACTCTGATTCGACACACGAAGACGCTTGGCCAACTCCCGACTCTTGTAGATCTGATCCGGACATATTTTGAAATATTGTAAAATTTGATCCTCAACAGCCATGTTTCCGTCTCTTTTCATGGCGACAGTTTACGCATTTCGGCAACAAAAAGCAACGCTCAAAAACTGTTTGCATTCTGAATACCGATTGGGTATATTCTCAGAAGAAAAAATTCAAATCCAAGCATCGGATTGGGAACAGGGATGACAGTGAAAGAATTCTTTAACGAATTGTCGAATAGCCGAGAAGACATCGTGCAAAAGTTGCTGGTCTTACTCCAAGATAACAGTATCCATTATTGTGTCATCGGGGGTTTAGCAGTCAATGCATACGTTGAGCCTCTGGTCAGCCTCGATCTTGATATTGTGATAGCTGTAAAAGAACTCATAAAATTTAAACGTATGGCGGCCGACGAATTCCGATTGGAAGAATTTGCTCACAGCATCAATCTATACAGTTCCTCATCCGATTTGCGGATTCAGATTCAAACTGATGAAAGATATCAAGCATTCATACACAGAGCGAGCGAGAAGGAAACTCTTGGTTATAAAATGTATGTCGCGTCTCTTGAGGATACGCTGCAAGGAAAAATTTGGGCATATTCAGACAACGAGAGAAAAAAGAGCAAACGCCAGAAGGACCTCGCTGACATTTTCAGATTGGTTGAGGCCTTTCCAGTTTTAAAGAATATTTTACCGGACAATATAGCGCAACTCTATTAAAGAAAATCCCATGAGAACACAATTCCATACAGTCATCTTTTTCGTTGAACTCTTCCTCTATCTTTTGTTCGCAACGTTCCTGTTTACCCATAAAAAAGGGAATACCCTATCCAATCGTATCTTTGGCGGATTTTTACTATCCAAAGCCCTGATCAATATCGGTGTGCTTTGTTTCTATTACCGTCATTCCGTTTATCAGACGGTTCCCGAAATTTATGTTGTTATTTCCTCGTTTTCGTTTATCATCGGACCGCTCCTCTATTTATACACAATATCCATTCTGCACCGTGATTTCAAAATAAGGCCCGTATATTTTTTCTTCACACTTCCCTTCATATTGGATGTCATCCTCAAGACATCTCTGTACATCCAAAATTCGAACGCCGGGCAGACTCTCATCACAACCGGCGGACTCATTCCACCAAATATGGATGAACTCCATTCCATCATCAACGACCTCTACGTGTTCGCCTGCCTCGGAGCATCCATTTATTATGTGAATCGGTATCGGTCCGAAATAAAAAAGATGTATTCATCCGTGGAAAAAATCCAGTTGTCCTGGTTAAAATTGGTTATTATTGGATTCACTCTCATCCAAACATTTTATCTCTATAAACACGTTTCTCTCCTCATTCTCGGATCGTATTTACAGTCGCTCACGATCTGGATGCATTTTTCGGAACTCATCATCGTATCAATCATCCTCTATCAAATCCTCCGGTGGCCGGAAGTATTCTCAGGCATCAACCACAAGCCCAAATATGAAAAATCGTCCCTAAATGAGTCAGACAAAAACCGCTACATGAAAAGATTGAAAGAATACATAGAATCCGAAAAACCCTATCTCGATCCTTCGATTACCTTGTTCGGCCTCGCAGAAAAAACCGCCATACCGTCTCATCACCTGTCGCAGATTCTAAATACCTGTCTGAATCAAAACTTCTTCGACTTCATTAACGCCTATCGCATCGAGGAAAGTAAAAAAATACTATCGGATAAAAACAATGGTAAAAAGACAATCCTCGAGATTCTGTACGAAACCGGCTTCAATTCGAAATCGGTTTTCAACACAGCCTTCAAGAAACACACCGGTATGACTCCAAGTCAGTTCAGGAACCGGCAGAATACCTGACACTATCGGCTCAACGAATCCTACCAATCCATACTTCAAAAATTTCTATTTTTTTTCTAAAAACGTTCGATCCAAGAAGCTCGGTCGAATCTTATGCAAAGAAATCTGTATCTTATACCCCGAATAACTCTTCGCCCGGAAAAAAGTTGGAATCGAAAGGATATGACCATGAAAATCTACTACATTTTCTTGATAGCTATTATCTCTCTGCCTCGTCACATACTTCCCTACACAGGATACATCCAGGATGCGGATCGCACTACCCCCCTCACCATACCCCGCATCAATGGTCCGGTTACTTTGGATGGTCTGAGCAACGAACCGGCCTGGGCAGGAATCAGGCCGCTTACGTTTGTCAAGCATCGGCCCAGCTTCGGTGCGAAACCAACCGAAAGATCGGAAGTCCTCATCGCCCATGATGATGAATACCTGTATGTTGCCGGTAGGCTATATGATCGCGAGCCCAATAAAATCGAATCATCTTCAAAAAAACGCGATTCCGATAATCCGAACAGTCAGTGGTTCGGTCTTGCCCTCGACACCTTTAATGATAA
This sequence comes from bacterium, assembly GCA_043824415.1. Lineage (GTDB taxonomy): Bacteria > Zhuqueibacterota > QNDG01 > QNDG01 > DSAB01 > JBDRSZ01. Next base: position 14,907 of record JBDRSZ010000054.1, read on the forward strand.
AGAAAATGCGC
>JBDRSZ010000055.1:0-2752 GCA_043824415.1 bacterium
AGCTGCCAAAGTCGAGTTATAAGATCGGAAAAACATCGAGCAACAGAAAAGTGTTCGGAAGACATCGTCATCATTCGAGAAGGGAAGGAATGCGGATTTCCCGGTTCTTTCTTTTTTTACTTTTGGGTACAGCGTGTTTGAAAGCCCAGTCCACGACGAACACAGACAGCGTTTCGGCTCCTGTAGTGAAGTCCCCAAGGGGTGCGATGCTTCGGTCGGCGTTTGTGCCTGGCTGGGGTCAATGGTACAATAACCAGAAGTTAAAAGCGCTAATCGTTTTTGGGTGCGAGATGACGTTGGTGGGGAGCGCCGTATACTATAACCAACTGGCCGCGAGGAGCACGACGGAGTACGAACGCGAGTTCTATGCGGACAACCGCAGCCGTTTTTTATGGTGGCTGCTGGCCGCTCACCTCATTAACATTTTAGATGCGTACGTAGACGCCCATCTGTGGGATTTTGACGCGGGCCCCGATCTGTCCTTGAAGAATGGAGTGGGAGGGGAGGGGATTGCAATGGTTAGTTTGTACTGGAGATGGTAGTTTATTCTATGTCGGATTTCTACGAGTATTTATTTGCTCATCAGAATGAAGAAATGTGAAAAAAAAGAAGAGGAAACAGTATGACGCGAGATGAAGCATTTGAATTGGTAAAAGAGAAGGTCGCCAACAAGAACCTCCGGAAACATATGATTGCGACAGAAGCGGTGATGCGATCTTTGGCCGACCATTTTGGAGAGGATGCTGAACTCTGGGGCTTGGTGGGTTTGCTCCACGATTTGGATTACGACCAGACGGTTAATGATTTTCCGAGACACGGACTCATGACTGCAGAGATGCTGGCGGAAACGGATGTCCCGCAAGAAGCGCTCTATGCGATCAAAAGCCATCCGGGACATTTCCCACGTAAGAGTCTTTTGGACAAGGCGCTCTATGCAGTCGATCCCATCACCGGATTGATTGTAGCGGCTGCACTCATGCATCCAACGAAGAAGCTGAAGAATGTCGATACCGATTTTGTGGAAAGACGGTTCAAGGAAAAAAGGTTTGCAGCGGGTGCGGATCGGGATCAAATCCGCAACTGCGAGGAGTTTGATCTTCCTTTGCACGAATTCATCGCGCTATCGCTCGAGGCCATGCAAGGAGTCGATGAAGTATTGGGGTTGTAGATGAAGATGATCGTCTTCCTATGCGTCCTTTGGATGCCTCTGCTTCTCTCCGGTCAGGAGAAGCGTGACGAGAAGAGTGTCGAAGTGCAGAGAGACGGCGGTTTGGTTACGAAAAAAGACTCCTGGTTCGGCAAGGATAAAGCGTACCATTTCGTGGGAAGTTTTTTTTTGGCGGGTGCAGGATGCTGGTATCACGATCAGTGCTATAATCGGGGTAGAGGTCAGGATATTCGGTTCGGAATGGGTTTTTCGTTTTTGCTGGGAATTTCTAAGGAATTTTGGGACTCACATCGTCCAAAGAACAGGTTCAGTTGGAAGGATCTGGCAGCGGATTTTTTAGGCGTCTGCGTGTGCGGCCTTTTGTTGGAATGGATATGACGAATCCGGCACAGACATTGTATGAAGCAGTTGGGGCGATCCATCTTCATTCAGACTTTTCGGACGGGTCTCTCCCGATCCCGGAGATCGCCCGCATCGCAGGAAGAAAGAGCCTCGATTATCTGATGTTCAGCGATCATAACACGCTCGAATCCAAGAGAAAAGGGTTGGAAGGGTGGTACGGAAACGTCCTCGTTCTCATCGGATATGAAATCAATGATCCGGACGACCGGAACCATTATCTCGCTTTCCGCGTCGACCGGGAAGTCAAAGAAGGGACAGAAGCAAAGGATTATGTTCGGCAGGTCAAAGAGATGGGCGGTTTCGGCGTCATAGCGCACCCCGCGGAGAAACGAGATTTTTCGGATGCTTACCCTCCGTATCCGTGGACTGCCTGGGACGCGGATGGATACGACGGCATCGAAATCTGGAATCAGCTTTCGGAATGGCTGGAAGGCGTGACGCGGCGCAATTATCTCTATCGAATGATGCATCCGCTCCGGTCGATCCGGTATCCGGTATGGGAGACATTGGAGCGATGGGATCGCGTCAATAGAATAAAACGCATCGTAGGATTGGGCGGAATCGACGTTCATGGGTTTCGTACAAAAATATTCGGATTTTTTCCGGTTGAGATTTATCCCTATAAAGTACAGTTCCGGTCCATCCGGACGCATCTACTGACGGAGAAGCCGTTTCGGGATGGAGAGCATTTTCTGTCGTTCGAGGATTCGGAAAGAGAGGTTTACAGGGCGCTTTTTTCGGGGCGGTGCTTCATCTCCAATTTTCGAGTCGGCGACGGAAAGGGATTTCGTTTCTGGGCTGAGAGAAATAACGAGGTATTTCCGATGGGAAGCCGTCTGTCATGTCGAGGAGAGCTGGTGTTCCGTGTACAGGCTCCGCTCGACGGGACGATACGCCTTCTTTGTGACGGCCGGGAACTGGAAAAAGAGAGGGGCAGGATGCTGACGCATCGCACGGACAAAGAGGGTGTTTTTCGGGTTGAAATATATCGTAAAAAACGCGGATGGATTTATTCGAATCCGATTGTCGTGACTGAGTGAGGTTTTATAGATTGATGAAATGAAATACTGATTTGAAACATTCCAAGTTTGACGTACTCTTTCAAGAGGTTTCATTATTTTATACATTGGAATCAGGGTAAGATGTTTTGATGACCTGAGACAAAGAGATTTTATTACATGA